>JAFTEP010000266.1 GCA_017453605.1 Clostridia bacterium | reverse complement strand
GACCCTGTAGAACCCGAGACCCGTCACGATCAGACGGGCGTCGGAAGAGGGGACGAACTCTTTTATAAAATACGGCGACGGAACGAAGGACTGATACGAATTCATTTTCGTTCCCGCGCATATAAACTTTTCCGGAAATCTCACTTTTTTCTTTTATCCTTTCTTTCGCTTCTTCGGCACGGACGCGCGAGAGACCGTTTGTGAGGCTTTGCTCTGCAAAGCCTCACAAACGGAAATCAAATCTCTATCTCGGCAAAATACGGGCGGTGATCGGAGTAAGTCAGCGCGGGGATGTCGGCGCAAAGCACCTTCACGTCGGGGCTGACGAACAGATAGTCGATCTTTCTTCCGGGATTGTCGGAGGGGAAGCTCAGAAGCGGTTCCTTGAAGAAATCGGCGGTGTCGACCATCCTCTCTTTTATGCCGTTCAGCACCGGGTTTTCGGGGACGACGTTGAAGTCGCCCATAAGGACGCACTTGCGGTCCTCAATAAGCTTTTCCGCGGTCTTCGCGGCGTTCTCGTGCTCGTCGGGGTTGAGACCGAAATGCACGGAAAGGATCGTCAGAGGCTCGCACATCCCGACGTCGAGCTTCACCTTCGCGACGCAGCGCGTCTCATAGTAGCCCTTATATCCCCTCGGCTCGGGATCGGGGATCTTGAAGGTCTCGGCGCTTATCACCGGGAGCTTTGAGAGCACGGCGTTTCCGTATGGGTTCTCGGCCTTGAAGCGGATCGCCTCCGCGAAATAATAAAACGGATAGCCCGCCTTTTCGGCGAGGATCTGAGCCTGCGCGTCGTAGCCGGAGGCCGTGCCCGCGTTCCTGACTTCGTTCAGCCCGACAGCGTCCGCGCCGAGCTCCTTCAGGGCGGCGGCGAACACGTCGTAGTCTATCGCGGGCTTGTCGGTCTTTTCCGTCCGGTAATCAAGGCAGTGCTGGATATTGTAGGTCATCACTTTGAGTTTCATGGTAAATCCTCCGTTCTTTATTGTTACAATGCCCGAAATGGCAAATCATGCGCGCTTTGGCGTTATTCCCTTTTCTCCCCCGCGTTCGGCAGCGCCGGGCGCTTTTGCCCCGGGTTGTGCTTTGACCAGTCGAAGTGAGGTCTCGTCTCGTATTCTCCGACCTTGTACGGGAAGTTTATCACGACGGTGCCGTTTCGCCAGGGCAGATACTCTTCGATCTTCGATTTGAGATAGTCGATCCTGTCCCTGCGGTATTCCGGACCGTCTCCAAAGGTCGTGCAGAGAACGGTCTTCACGGTCATGAAGTCGGTGAAGGGATTGCGCACGTTGTGTCCGTGGTGCAGGAGACTCATCACGTCGACGGTCATATATTCCCTGCTGTAGTTGTCGGTGATGAAGGCCATCCCGCCCTTGTCGCCGTCGCCGCCGAGAAGTGTCTTCTGTCCCTCGGAAGTCAGCATCAGCCAGGTCGAGCTGTCGTTGAGATCGCCGGAATACTCTTCATAAGGGAGCTGTTCCTGGCTCATAATGACGTCGACGGTGACGTCCGAGAAATAGTATCTCTCGCCCGTGTGCGGACGGTAAAACGGCGTGGGCTTGCCGTCGGAGCCGACGAGCGTTTCGGACGCCCTTCTCGCGAGCGCCATCTCGCCCTCGCAGCCGTTGTCGAGAGTCATCACCTCGACGGAAGGCTGGCTGAAATAGATCCCGTCGACCGTAAGCCGAGACGCGAGATCCGGCCTCTTCGAGAGCTCGATCAGCACCCCGTTGTGATCCGGGTGCCCGTGAGAGATGAACCAGCCCTCCACCGCGGGCTTTTCGCCGGGAGCGCAGAGACTTTCGAGATAGTCGACAAGATACGGAGTCTCGCAGTCCATCCCGCCGTCGCTCAGAAGAAAACGACCGTTTTTCAGCTTTACGACGAAGCTGTTGCCGAACCACCACATTTCGAGCATATGGAGCGAGGTCTTCTCGCCGGGGATAGCGCCGCTGTCACATTTTTTGAGATGCGGGGAAAGAGGATCGCCGTTTGCCGCGCAGACGTAGAGACTGCGGCGGCCGGAGGCGTATGTCACGCTGACGCTCTTTTCGCCCTTGACAAAGAGCGCGTTGAAAACGCTCGAATCTATCGAGTTTTCAGCCGCCTTTTCAAAGCCGGATCTTCCAAGCGCGGCAAGATAGGCGGTGTAGAGATCCCTGCCGACGTTTTTCACGGTCTTGACGTAATGACCGTCTCCGAAATCGACCGCCTCCGCGCCGAGGGCAGGAAGCCCCGCGAACGCCGCCTCGGGATCCGCGAAGAAGTTTTCGTCGATCGGGGAAACGGTGACGCACATGAGATTGGCGTTCTTCTCCCTGTTCCCCAGATAGAAGCAGACGCTCAGCGAGAGATCGTCCTTATAATAAACCGAAGAGAAGACGACCTCGTGCAGGGGCTCGGCGTGGACGATATGCGCCTTCCAGCCGAGCTGCGAGATCTTTTCGGCGTATTCGCCGAAAGCGCCGGGAGCGAGCTGTCTGAACTGTCTGAAAAAACTGCATCCCATCGCGATCAGACCGCTGTCTGAGATCCCCTCTCCCTCCGGCAGAGGCATCGCTCTAAGCGCTTCTTCTTTTTCGAGTTTTCTGACAAAAGCCATGTTTATCCCCCTTTTTTATGCGGTCTGATCCGCGTCATTTTTCCCCGTTCGTGCCGGTTTTTTCTATCTCGGCGGCGGCGAGATTGGCGGCGCGGATACGCTCGTAGACCGAGGACGAAAACTTCGGGGCGCGGTCGTAGGCGTAAAGCCCGTTCTGCTCCTGCTCGACGTCGGTGAGCTGAGTGTAGCAGAAGCCGCACACCCTCGGATGCTCCCGCATGACGCCGGTCAGGCTCTCGTAGCGTTCGGCGAACTCGTTTTCGTTCTCCGGCACGCCGTAGCCCCAGCCTTTTTCATGTCCTCCGGGATTCCAGAACGCCCCGCCGCATTCGCTGATCCAGTAGGGCTGACCGCAATAGGTCTCCTTGCGGAGCGGCGCTTTGCCGCGGTAGCGCGAGCTCGGAGCGTGGAACGCCTTTTCGTCCTCCTTCATCGGGAGAAGATAGTTTTCGAGTTTAACCGGGTCCTGAGTGTACTCGTGAACGTCGAACATATCCGTTTCATAGTGGATCCCGCCGCTCGCGTCAATCACCGGGCGGAAGGGATCCAGAGCCTTTGAAAGACGGTAAAAGTTCCTGACGACCCGGTCGTCGAGATCATGAGCGAAATAGGTCTCGTTGAAGCAGATCCAGCCTATCACGCAGGGATGGCTCCAATACTGCTCCATGAATTCCTGCCATTCGGGGAGCGCGTCCGCCATGAAATCCGGAGTCAGCTCCATATCGAAAAAGGCGTATTCGCCCCAGACGAGATATCCGAGCCTGTCCGCCCAGTACAGGGAGCGGTCCTCGAAGACCCTCGCGTGGAACCTCGCCCCGTTGAAGCCGAGCTTCATCGCGAGCTCTATATCGTTTTTCAAAAACCCGTCGTCCGGCGCCGTATATATGCCCTCGGGGTTGAAGCCCTGATCGAGAATCAGCCTCATGAAAACGGGCTTCCCGTTCACCGTCAGGGCTCTTGAAGTCAGCGCAACGTCTCTGAGAGCGGCGTAAGACGTCACCGAATCGACGGTCTTCATGCTCCGTGGGTCGATAAGCTCCCAGACCACATCGTAAAGCTCCGGCGCTCCCGGCTGCCACAAGCGGATCTCGTCGAGCTTCAGACTGATCGACGCGGTTTCGCCGCGGAAGGCCGCCGCGGCGCGTCCGACGGCTCTGTCGCCGTAAAACGCGGTGGCTCTGAGAAGGTATCCCGAGGCGCGTTCGGCAAACACCCTCGCCTCGATCACGCCGTCGGATGAGTGAGGAGTGACGGCGGCGCGCTTCAGATGGGCTGCCGGCACCCATTCCAGCCACACCGTCTGCCAGATGCCCGTCGTCCGGGTATAGCTGCAGTCATGGGAGCTGTATTCAAGGCTCTGTTTCCCGGCCGGCTGACGGTGCGATCTCACGTCGTCCCGCGCCGAGACCGTTATGACGTTGTCACCTTTACGCAGAGCGTCGGTAATATCTATCCCGAACGCCGTGTATCCGCCTCTGTGAGCGCCGCAGAGCACGCCGTTGACCCAGACCCGGCAGGAATGATCCACCGCGCCGAAGCGCAGAATCGCGCGTTCGTCCGGGAATTCATCGACTTTCAGAGTCCTTCTGTACCAGACCGCGGGAATAAAGTCCGTGTATCCTATGCCCGAAAGACGGCTCTCCGGGCAGAACGGAACGGTTATCTTCAGGGGATACTCCCCTTTTCCGGTCATCATGCCGCGCTCGGCCCCGCTGTCCGAAAAGTCGAAGGCGAAGTCCCATTCGCCGTTCAGACAGTAATAGCTCTTTCTTTTGAACTGGGGGCGCGGATATTCTTTTCTCGGCATACCCTCCGACGGGTTCATAAGCTCCGGCTCGGCGATCCTTTCGGAAAGGCTCCCGTTTACTGCGTTCAATGGTCTCATGATATCGTTCTCCTTCGATGCGTGATAGATTTACGGTATTGTCGTGCCGCCGACGGGCGGGAGCGTCCACTGGTTCTCGCCGTTGGGGAGAGAGCTGTGATAGAGTTCCGTGAGTTCCGTGAGCAGCTTCTGCGCCTCCGCGTCGCGGGCGAGAAAGACTCCCGAATAGTATCTCAAAAGCCACAGATCGTCCGTGGTCCCGTTCGAATGTGAGAAGTAGTACGCGTGGCGCTTCTCGTCGAGCAGGGCGCGGATATAGATGACTCTCCAGCGCCAGGATTTCTTTCTCTTCTCGGGGATCGCCCCGTCGATGATCCTCGCGAGTTCGCCCGCGCGTCTTGAATCCTCGGGATCGGGAGAGATCTGATTCCCCGTCAGGACGTGGTTTCTTTCGAGGCAGGCGAGAAGCTCCAGCCCCTCGTCGGCGACTTCCGGCGCGGTCTCGTATGCCATATATTCTCTCAAAATCTCTTTGGGGTCGGATTCGGGATCCCAGTAATACCCGACCCACTGGATCTTCGAGACGTCCTCGTAGATGCCCTCGGAATAGGGCATACCGCCGCTGACTACCTTTTTGCCGATCCGGTGGAACTCATCGAACCTTTCCGGCATCGGATTCGAGCCGAAGCCGCCCCAGGGGAAGAGCTTCCACATCGAGATCTCCGGGACGTTCACTATCGGCTTGACGGGATCGTGGGTCAGAACGTATTCCGGCGTCGGTCCGAAGGGATCGTCGACCATTATGGCGTCCACCCAGCTCATATCGCCCTTCAGCCGCTCATAAAGCCCCTCGTATTCGCCGGTGTCCGGCGTGTCGAAAAACCAGGTGGAAATTATGTATTTCGCGTCCGGGAACAGCGGCAGGGCGCACTCTCTTATCATCTTCGCCGCGTCCAGATACCCTCTCGCGCCCCAGGGACGGCACTTTTCGCAGCCGCAGCCACCCTCGTCGTAAGGCCAGGTGAGGATGTAGTCGAGCCCGACCCCCGAGAAGGTCTCGAGCTCGGCGCGGTATATCCTTTTCATGAATTCGGCCGCGCCCGGCTTATTGATGCAGAGGTTCCTGCCGGCGTGACCGCGCTTCGAGAGCGGATCGTAAGAGAGATCGGCGTCGAATTCGTGCGGGGAGTCCTTCGTGCCCTGGTTCGGACCGACGATGATGCCGGTCTTCATCCCGAGCTTTTTGGCGAGAACGCAGACGCTTTTAGCCTTGTCGGCGTTTCGCGCGAAGATCTCGTCGCCTATACTGAAGCTGTTGACGACGGGGATGATGAGGACGATCGTGTTGTAGCCCCAGAGCAAAAGGTCCTCCATGTATTTTTTCAGCTCCTCTTCGGGAGCGTTCTGATACCAGTTGTAGAAGTGGATCGAAAAATAGATCGCCCTGAACGCGCCTGCGGGCTCGACGGCGCCGCGGGTCGCCTTCGGAGCGAAGGAGTTTTCCGTCCATACCGCGTAATGGAGGAGCTTCCCGATGCCGAAGCTCAGCCCGAGATCGTCCGCCCCCGTGACTTCAAAGCCGTCGGGGACCGCGTCGACGCGGTAGGATTCCGGCTTCATGCCGGGATCGGTCTTCAGCGTCACCGAAAGCGTCTCGCCTTCGCCGAGATCGATGCGCTCTCTCACCGAGCGCTCCAGAAGCGCCGCCTGCAGGGCGTGTGAGCCGTAATTTATTTTCAGTTTCATCTTGGCGCCTCCTTTTCAGCCGACGAAGCTCTTCATCGCGATCCTGCCCTTTATCGGCGGCAGGGTCCAGCGGTTCTCGCCGTTGAACTTTACGCAGTGATAGATCTCAAAAAGCTCTTCGAAGAGGCTCTGAGCCTCGGGATCCCTCGCAAGATACGAGCCCGAGAAATGCCTCAAAAGCCACAGATCGTCCTTCCCGGAGCACTTGTGGGAAAAATAGTACCCGTAGCGCTTTTCGTCGAGGATCCCTCTTATATACAAAATCCTCCACCGCCAAGAGGTCTTCGCTCTCTCGGGCAAGACGGCGTCGATCTTTCTTGAAAGCTCCCCGGCTTTTTTTGCGTCCCCGGGATCGGGCTCCCTCTCCTCGCCGACGGCGACGTGGTTTCTTTCTATGCAGCGGCAGAGCTCGATCGCGTCCTCGGCGGCATCGGCGCACAATTCGTACGAAAAGTATTCCCTCAGCGTGTCGCGCCAGTCTCTGTCGGGATCCCAGTAGTACCCGAAGCACTGTACCTTCGAGATATCCTCATATATCCCCTCGGAGTAGGGCATACCGCCCGAGAGGATGCGCTTGGAGCTCTTCCAGAAGCCGTCGAACCTTTCCGGCATCGGGTTCGCGCCGAAGCCTCCCCAGGGGAAGAGCTTCCACATCGAGATCTCGGGAAAGTTCACCATAGGGACGGGAGGCACGTTTTCGAGCGGGAACGCCGGGAAAGCGTCGTGCGCGTCTGTCATGAGCATATCGGCAAAATCCGGCTCGGCTTTGAGTTTTTTATACAGCCCCTCGTATTCGCCCTCGTTTTCTGGAGTGTCTAAAAGCCAGGTGGAAATGATCAGGCGGCAGGAGGGATAATACTCGCCGATAACTTCTTTGAGCCTTTTTATCCCTTTCAGATAACCGTTCGCGCCCCAGGGACGGCAGTTCTCACAGCCGCAGCCGCCCTCGTCGTAGGGCCAGGTGATGACGCTGTCGATCCCGATATCCGTAAACCGTTCGAGTTCGGCCCTCCAGACCGACTCCATATAATCGAGTCCGCCGGGCTTTGAAAGGCAGACGTTCTTGCCCGCCGTCCCGCGCCTGCCGTACGGATCGAACGACGGATCGGCCAAAAGATCGTCCGGGGCGTTCTTCGAGCCCTGATTTATCCCGAGGATGATCCCGGTGTCCATCCCGAGTTTTTTCGCCAGAGAATAAAGCCTTCTGACCTTTTCGGCGGAGCGTATGAAAAGTTCGTCATCCGGGTCCGAGCAGTTTATCACGGGCAGGATCGCGAAAGCGGTGTTGCAGCCCCAGAGCATCAGTTCGGAGAGGTATTTTTCAAGCTCTTCGTCGGGCGCGTTCTGATACCAGTTGTAAAAATGCACGGCAAAATATATCGCCCTGAAAGAACAGGCGGGCGAAAGGACGCCGCCGGTCTCCTTCGGGGAAAAACCGTCAGAAGTCCAGTCCGCCGAGTGGAGGAATTTCCCGACGCCGTAATAAAGCCCTCTGCCGTCGGCTCCGGTGATCAGCCATCCGTCGCCGTCCTTATCTATCCTGAAGCCCTCCGCGGGAAGCGACGGATCGATATCAAGAGCGATCTTCATCCCGCCGTCTGAAAAACCGCAGAGGATGCGCGACAAGATCGCTTCCCTCAAAAGCGCCGCCTGATCAGAGTGATCCGGGGAAACAATACTGATATCCATATTTTATAACCTCCGTTGATCCGTTGCTCTCATTTTACCCGCACTGACGCCCCGTGTCAACAGTTAATAAGAAAAAAAGGATTTTTTTGAACAAAGGCGCAATAAAAACGATCTTTTTTCTTGATTTTTCCTGAAAACCGCTTGAAAAAAGTTCAGGAAGCCTTGTAATCCGCGGGGCTTTCAGATAAAATTAGAATAAGCGCTCCGCTCCCGGCAAAAAAAACACACACATCCGGGCGGGGCGAAAAGGAGGCCGGTCATGATCATTTCGTTTTTGAGCGCTCACGAGACCGTTTTATACGCCGCCGAGGAGCTTCAGAGCGCCCTGCGCGCCGTCGGAGGTATAGACGCCTCGCTCCATCCCGGCGGATTCTGTCCGTCGGGCGTACGTCTGGGGCTTCTCGAAGAGCTCGGGCGAAGCGCGTCCGACGTTTCGGATCCCGTGACGGAGGACGTCGTCGATATAGAGATCCGCGGCGGCGAGGGCTTTATCGCGGGCTCCAATCCGCGAAGCGTCCTGATCGGCGTCTACGAATGGCTGAAATCCATGGGCTGCCGCTGGCTCTGCCCGGGAGATAAGGGCGCGTATCTGCCAAAGCGCGACGTGACGCGTTCCGATTTCAGCTTGCGCAAAAAAGCCGATTTCAGGTTCCGCGGCGAGTGCATCGAGGGCGCTGTCAGCTTCGAGAACGTCCGCGACACGATCCGCTGGCTCCCGAAGGTCGGGATGAATATGTTCATGATGGAGCAGATCGTCCCCTACAACTACATGAGCCGCTGGTACAAGCACCAGTCGAGCACCGTCAAAAAAGAGGAGCCGGTCACCTTCGGGGACGTCGCCGGGATGATCCCCGTCCTCGAAAAAGAGATCAAGCGCTGCGGACTGCAGCTGCACGCTCTCGGGCACGGCTATCTCTTAGAGCCATACGGGATACATTACAGGACTGGAAAGGACAGATACGAGCTCAGCGACGAGGCGAAAAATGACGTCGCGCTGGTGAACGGCGCGAGAGGTCTCTATCACGGCTCCCCGAATTTCACACAGCTCTGTATGTCCCGCCCGGAGGTCCGCGCGAAGGCGGTGGATTTTCTGACCGGGTACGTGAAAAAGAAACCGCATATAGACTTTCTGCACGTCTGGCTCGCCGACGCCGTGAACAACCACTGCGAATGCGAAGAGTGTCAAAAATTCCATCCGTCGGACCTCTACGTGAAGCTCCTCAACGAGCTCGACGAAAAGATGACCTCCGAAGGGATAGACACGCGCGTCGTATTCATCATGTATACCGACACGCTCTGGGCGCCGCTGAAGGAACGCTTCAAAAACTCATCGCGCTTCGTCTTCACCTGCGCCGTTTCCGTGAGCGACTTAGCTCTCTGTAAAGACCCCGGAAAACTCCCGTACAGACCCGTATGGGAGAGAAACCGCCTGAAACTCAACTTTTCATCAGGCGAAGCGGCGCGTTTTTACTGCGACTGGAGAAAAGTCTTCGGCGGTCCCGCCTTCGCCTTCGAATACTACTTCTACACGGACCACTTCAACGATCCGGGAGCTGTGCAGACCGCGCGGAACATTTTTTCGGACGTGAAACTGCTCCGCGAATCGGGGCTCGACGGGATAATGAGCGACCAGACTCAGCGCTGCGCGTTCCCCAACGCCTTCGCCCTCTCGGTTTTGGGAGAAGCTCTGTTCGACTCCTCACTCGACTTCGATAAATTTGAAAAAGAATACTATACGGCGGCTTACGGAGAAGACGCCGGAGCAGTGAAGGAATATCTTTCGGAAATGACCTCTCTTTTCTGTCCCGACGCTCTCAGAGAGAGAGCGCAGTCCGTCACCGAGGCGGACACCGGGATAGGCTCCACAAAAGCGGTGACCGGCTGGAAAAACGACCCCTCCGCCGCCGCGAGGCTCGAAAAGATCCCGGAAAAAGTCAAAGAACGCGCCGCTCTCTTCGCGCGCCGCGCCGCCGATCCCGACCCGGCGAGAAAATATATGGGAAAGCTTCTCGCGATCCACGGGGAATACTGCCGCCTGCTCTCCGGGGTCCTGCTGCCCGCCGCACAGGGGGATAACGCCGGATCAAGAGAACGGCTCGCGGAAATGACGGACCGGCTGTCACGGATCGAAGACGAGATACAGCCTGTGTTCGATCTTGTGCTCTTCTGTCAGGAGTTTTCGCGCAAACTCAAATGAAATCTTCGCGGCGTTTATTATTCCCGCGCTTTTCGAGACTCCCGATAAAGAAAAATGAACTTTTTTTGCTCAAAACCACTTGAAAAAGAGCTCTTTAAGTGATAAAATGTATTTGTAAGAATTTTTCCAAACGATAAGGAGATATTTCTATGAAAAGCATAGCACTCAGGATGTACGGCAAAGAGGATCTGAGGCTCGAAAGCTTCGAGCTCCCCCCGATCTCCGACGGAGAGATCCTCGCTCACGTCATTTCAGACAGCATCTGTATGTCGTCCTTCAAGGCGGTCGAGCAGGGCGCCGCTCACAAGAGGGTCCCGAACGATCTCGGTGAATCAAACCCCGTCATCATCGGCCACGAGTTCTGCGGCGAGATAGTCGAAGTCGGCAAGAACTGGGCGCATAAATTCAAAAAGGGCGACAGATTCTCGATCCAGCCCGCCATCAACTACCAGGGCACTCTCGCCGCTCCCGGATATTCCTACAAGTTCTGCGGCGGCGACGCGACCTACGTCATCATCCCCAACGAGGTCATGCTCATGGACGCTCTTCTCCCCTACAAGGGCGACGCGTTCTTCTACGGCTCTCTCAGCGAGCCGATGAGCTGCATCGTCGGAGCGTTCCACGCCAACTATCACACCACCAGCGGAAGCTACGTCCACAAGATGGGCATCCGCGAGGGCGGAAATCTCGCGATCCTCGCCGGAGCCGGCCCGATGGGTCTGGGCGCCATCGACAACGCGCTCCACGGAGCCATCAAGCCCGGAATGGTCGTCGTCACCGATATCGACGACGCCCGCCTCGAGCGCGCCGCCTCCATCCTCACTCCCGAGAACGCCGCGAAAGACGGCATCAAGCTCGTGTATCTGAACACGAAGGACCCCGACAGCGTCGACAAGCTCATGGCTCTCACCGACGGCAAGGGCTACGACGACGTTTTCGTCTACGCTCCGGTCAGACCCGTCGTCGAGACCGCGGACAAGATCCTCGGCAGAGACGGCTGTCTCAACTTCTTCGCCGGTCCGATCGACCCCAACTTCTCGGCGATGTTCAACTTCTACAACGTGCATTACGCCTCCACGCACGTCGTCGGCACCAGCGGCGGCAACACTCAGGATATGATCGAGAGCCTGGATCTCATGCATCAGGGCAGGATCAATCCCAGCGCGATGATCACCCACGTCGGCGGACTCGACGCCGCCAGAGAGACCACTCTCAACCTGCCCAAGATCCCCGGCGGCAAGAAGCTGATCTACACCAACATCTCCCTGCCCCTCACCGCGATCGCCGATTTCGAGAAGGCGGGCGAGACCGATCCCGTGTTCAAAGAGCTCGCGAAGATCACCTCCGCCAACAACCATCTGTGGTGCAAAGAGGCCGAGGATTACCTTCTCGCGCACGCGAAGCCCATCGAAGTCTGATAAAATACGCACGCTATTCTCACGCCCCAACCGGTCCCCGACCGGTTGGGGCGAACTAAAAGAGGGGGACAAAAATGTATAAAGTTTCGATCCCGATCATGAATTCGAGCCTGACCCCGTCAAACCGCGGCGAATATCTCGAAATCGTCAGAAAGACGAAAGCCGACAGAGTCACGGTCAGCTATATGACGCCGGGCGATTTTTCCACTCTCGGGGACAACGTCGCCTTTTTCAAGGAAAACGGCTTTGAGACGGGAGTGTGGATCTCGGAGACCGTCGGTCACGGCAAGCCGCTTTTGAATTCGACGGAGTTCGCGGGACTGACAGACTCCACTCCGCTCATCGACTCCGAGGGAGAGCCCAACGAGTGGACCCGCTGTCCGCTCGACCCGGTATTCCTGGAAGAACAAAAAAACAAGATCAGGCGGATCGCCTCCTGCCGCCCGGATTTCATCCTGCTCGACGACGATTTCAGGCTGTCCCAGCACGGAGCGAACAGATTTTTCTGCGCCTGCCCGAGGCACCTCGAAAGGCTGAGCGCGCAGCTCGGGAAAAAGATCGCTTTTGAAGACCTTAAAGATCTCTTCGTCGGCAAGCCCTCAAAGATCCGTTCGGCGTGGCTGAAGGTCATGGGAGAGTCGCTTTACGAGGCGGCGGGAGAGTTCAGGGCGGCGGCGGACGAGGTCGACGAAAAGATCCCTCTCGCGATCTGCGCGGTCTACAGTCATCTGGGCGTCGACGGCGTCGACCTCGAAAAGCTCACCGCGATCCTCGCCGGGAAGGGCAAAAAGCTGCTCAGACTCCACGGCGCGCCGTACTGGGCGTGCAAGAACGGGCACTCCCCCGTCTCCGTCACGGAGGTCGCGAGGATGTTCGCGTCCGTCGTCAAAAACAAAGAGATCGAAACGATGGCGGAGGGCGACGTCTATCCGCGCCCGAGATACAACGTGCCCTCCTCCCTGCTCGAACTGTTCGACGCGGCGATAAGGTTCGACGGGAATTGCGACGGGATCCTCAAATACATCGTCGACTACACGGCGAACGTCGATTTCGAGACCGGGTACGCCGCGCACCACGTCATGAACATCGAAAAGGCGAAAAAAGCAAGCGAGCTCTTCGGAAAAAGGGCCAACTGCGGCGTCAGCGTGTTCACGAAGGCGAATTATCTCGGCGGCGCGGATATATCCCCGAACGCCCACCTGTTCAGACAGCCCTATCCCGAGGCGGGCGTCCTTCTGGGCAGCTGCGGCATCCCGACCGTTCATTTTCCCGGCGGCGGGTACTGCACGGCGCTCTTCGGCGACCTCGCGGACGTGTATGACCGGGATATCGGTCCCGGTCTGATCTTGGATTCGCGCGCGGCCGAAAAGCTCGAAAAAAAGGGAATCGACGTCGGTCTGAAAGCGATAAATACTCAAGAGGAAAAGACTATAACCTTCCTCGTGAATCCCGCCTCTTCAAACCACGCCGCCTGCTGGAACTCGAAGGCCGTGATCGCCGACGCCGTTCTGAAAGAGGGCGCCAAGCCCGTGCTGAACTGCATTTGCGACGAAAAAGAAAAAGTTTTCGCCTACAGATACGAAAACGCCCGTCGTCAGAGATTTTTCGTCTATCTCATCGAATACGCCGCCGTCGACAAGGATTCCGGGCTTTACAGGAATTACGAGCAGCAGAGCGCGCTTTACGGCGCCGTCGAATGGATCGCGAAGAAGCCGCTGCCGATAAAGATGCCTAAAAACCCGAATCTCTATATAATGTGCGCGAAGGACGAGGGCTCGCTCTCCGCCGCGCTGATAAACTTCTCTCCCGATCCCGTCCTGCAGCCGAAAGCCGCGCTCGACCGGAAATACAGCCGCGCCGAGTGCGTCGGCTGCGAGGTTAAGCTCGAGGGCGCGTCCCTAACTCTCGCCTCCCCTCTCCCGGCGTACGAATACGCGCTGGTGAAGCTCTTCGTGTGAGGACGGGAAGTCTCCGAGGCAAAATTTTTCGATGTAAGCAAAAACGCCGGGACCCGACTGATCCCGCGCGTTTTTTTGTTAGTATTTTATAATATCACGGTCTGTTTTTTGCTTCCTCCGCGGCGGAAGACGACGGTTTTTATTTCTCCGTTCACGCTGACGCGGTAGCGCCCGTAAAAGCCGCGGAACACGGCGGCGCCGTTTTCGTCCGTCTCGGAGGCCGCCTCGGTGTGCCATTCTTTTTTGAAAAGATCTCTAAGGACAAGATAAGCGGGCTTAGGCTCGAGGCTGAAATCCGTCAGGCCGCCCCGGAAATAGTTCTCGCCCGCTCTCATATCGCCCGGCTTGGCGTTGTAGGCGTAGCCGTCGGGCACGTTCCAGTAGATCATCCCTTCCATCGCGGGGTGCGAGAACCAGGCGCGGGTGAAATATTTTAATATCTCCGCCTGCAGGTCGCGGTCTTCGGGAGTGTCGTGATAGGCGGGGATGGTGATCTCGGTGATCTCGAGCGGCTTGCCGAGCGTCGCCAGGCGATCAAGCACCGCAAGATGGTGCTTAAGGTCGTAGCTGATCGCCGCGTAATCCTCTTCGCGAGATTCGGGATAGAACATGTGGAACTGGACGCCCACGGAATCTATCCTCGCGCCGTTTTTCAGCGAGCGCTCCACGAGCATATAGTAGGGGTTGCAGGTGTTGGTGCTGAAACCGCAGCGCGACTTGCGCATGAAAGCCCAGGCTTCGTTTATCATCAGTTCGTTGCCGGGGAAGAACCTCTCCGCCGTCCTGAACGACCACTCGATCACGTCGGGTTCTTCATACAGCGGGGTCACTCCGTTCCAGCAGAGCATCTCGTTGATGACTTCCCAGCAGGGGATGCGATCCGCGTATCTCTCCGCGAGCTCCCGGAACCTTTTGACAAGAAGGCGCTTTATCTCCGGAACGGGCTCTTTTTTCACCCAATCGGGCGAGAAGTGGTCGTAGTTGAGGCAGTGAGCCTTCGGCGTGATCCCGTGAGACTCGCAGAATTCGAGGCAGGGATCTATCGGCGGGCGGCGGTAGCTGAACGGGCTGTCGGCGCCGAAGCGCGGCTTTCCCTGCTCGGGCTCGAGAGTGTTCCAGTAGATCGGGACGGTGGCGGCGTTGAAGCAGTCCGCGAAAAGTTCTCTGTACTTTTGGTTCTTTTCCGGCGTCTCAAACTGATCCAGCATGAAAAGATTTGCGCCGTGCAGAAAATCGTGCTCCTCCTGGACCGCCTCCACCCTCACGCCCTTCAGCGGCGCGCCGGAAGAGTCCGTGATTTCAAGCGTGAAGTCGGCCTTGCGGTTTTCTTCGATCCCGCGTTCTATGCGCTCCTCGATCTCGTCCCGCCCGCGGTAGAGCATGGCGCGGATACTATCTGTCCTGCTCATAATTATCTCCTCAGATAGCCGACTGTGTGTCGGTGGGGTCGCCCTCGCGAGCGAGGCGGTATTCCTCGGACCAGTCGAGATCTCTGTAATCCTTCGCTCGCTCGTCCGTGCGGATGAACTCCATCAACAGATCGAGCATCTCTTCGCTCCAGGTGTTCCTGTCGATCTGCGCGGTGGTGAACTTGTTCAGAGAGATCATCTCGAAGCCGAACAGGTCCTTGACCTGCGTTTTCGACGCGCCGTCGACCACTCCGGCCACGAGGTAGGGCGGGATGAACAGCACGCCGCCGCCCGCGCCGAAAACCACGTCGCCCGGCAGGCAGATCGCGCCGCCGATGCGGGTCGGGGTGTTGTAGCCGGTCATGATGAAATCTCTTATGGGCGTGGGGTCGATCCCCCTGAAATAGACCTGGACGTCGGGGATCTTTTTCATCTGCTCCACGTCGCGCACGCCGCCCCAGATCACGGCGCCGCCGGTGTGAGTCTTGTTTCTGATCGCCGTGGTCAGATTGCCTCCCACGAAGGTCCCTTTGTAGATCTTGTCGTACATATCTACGACCGCGACGTCGCCGTCAGTGAGGTTGTCTATCACCCACTGGTTATAGGTCCCGGATCTCCCCTCCTCTCGTCCCTGCGCCTTTACGACCGCGTCGAGGTCCGGGCGGTAGGGGCAGAAGGTCGCGGTGACGGCGCGTCCGACCAGCTTGCGCCCGTCGTCGTGGAGCGTGCGGAGCCTGCCCTCGAACTGACTTTCGTAGCCCTTGACGAAGATCGGCTTCCACACCTCTTCGAGAGTTAGTTTTTTCAAGGCTTTGAGATATCTGTCTTCGACTCTCGGTCTGCCGTCGGGCAGGCGCTCGCCCTTCCATTCGGGCGTGAGCGCGATGATCTCTTCTGCGCTGTTGAATTTCATAAGTGCATACCTCCGTCAACGTAAATATTCGATCCCGTGATATACCGTCCCCCGTCCGAGCATAAAAGCAGAGCCGCCGCCGCGCAGTCTTCTGGCTTTCCCGCGTAACCCGCGGGGATCCCCGAGAGGACCTTTTCGCGATAGACCGGGTCCGCCAGCGCGTCTTCGTTGCGGGGAGTGGCGATCACCCCGGGCGCAAGGTTGTTCACCGTGATCCCGTAGGGCGCGAGCTGCTTTGCGAGATTGCAGACGAGATTAAACTGCGCCGCTTTCGTGGCGGCGTAGAGCGCCATGTCCGGGTGCGGCTTTATCTGCTGGACGCTCCCCACGGCAAGGATCCTTCCCCAACCCCGCTCTTTCATCGCGGGATAATACAGCTGCATCAGCCGCAATGAGGAGTGCAGGTTCAGTTCGGTCTGTTTTATCCATTCTTCGTCCGTGATGGAGTGCCAGGGTCTTCTGAACTGCACGGACGCGTTGAGAACGAGGATATCTGCAGGCCCCGTCTTTTCAAAAAGTTCTTCCGGTCCGTCCGGCTTTTCAAGATCAGCGTGAGCCGGGATCCCGCCCCGGACCAGATCCGCCGCGGCGCGGCATTTTTCGGGGCTGTGAGCGCCGTTCACGAAGACCTCTGCTCCCGCGTCCCCGAGCGCTTTTGCTATCGCGAGACCTATCCCCTGAGTGGCGCCCGTGACGAGAGCCTTTTTTGAGTTTAAATCAAACATTCAAGATCGTATTCCTTTCCGTGCTCCGGCACCCACGCGAAATCGACTTTGTCCGTGAAAAGAGAGGGGTCGACCGTGTTGCCGGTCAGCATATCGAAATGATTGGGCGAAGCGAAGCGGGGCTTCAGGATCTTCGCGAGCTTCACCGCGTCTTCGGCGTTCATGTTGCCGAGCCGCCCGTTGATGCATATAAACGCTCCGTCCACTTCAGGGAGCGATCCGAGGCGCACGTCGTACTCCGTGTCGCCGGAAAAATACAGTGCGCGGCCGCCGTGGCGGACCAGAACTCCCACCGCGGGGACCGAATGGCGGGCGAACACCGCTTCGAGAACGAAATCCCCTATAACGACCTTTTCGCCCTCGTCGAACGCCGCGCACCTTTCGGCGCCGAGAGCTTTCAGATGCGGCAGAGCCTCACCCGGCGCGAGAAACAGGATCCTTTCATCCATCCGCCCTATCGCGTCGATATCAAGATGATCCGGGTGATCGTGGGTGCATATCACGCAGTCGGCCTTAAGATCCTCCGGCGCGAAGGGCGCGGGATAAAGGCGCTTTCTCCCGGCGATCCTTTCGACGCAGTCGGAAAGATAGGGGTCGATGCAGACGGCGTGAGTTTCGTCGCAAAGCAGATATCCGCTCTGCCCGAGCCAGGTTATCTTCATACTTTCTCCTCAGACTTTACTTAAAAATCAGCTCCACTCGCGGTCGTTCGACCATTCGAGGTCCCAGGCGTCGGTGGGACTCCAGACGCCTGGATATTTTTCGTGGATATGCTCCGAAATCACTTCGTCGTTGAAGTCTTCGATCCCGAGTCCGGGCGCGTCCGGCACGTCGATGAAGCCGTTTTTCATCAAAGGATCGGGCAGACCCTTCACTATGTCCTTCCACCAGGGCACGTCGACCGAATGGAATTCGACGGCGAGGACGTTCTGCAGCGCCGCCGCGGTATGGATGGACGCCATGCAGCCGACCGGGCTCTCCGCCATGTGGATCGCCATCGCCACGCCGTATTTGTCGCAGAGATCTCCCGTCTTCTTGAGCTCCATCGCGCCGCCGACCGTCAGGATATCCGGTTGCACGACGCTCACTCCGCCCGCCTTCATCAGAGGCTCGAAGTTCTCCGCGAGATAAATGTCCTCGCCCGTGCAGATCGGGACGGTCGTGCTTTCGGCGATCCGGCGGTACTGCTCGACGTACTGCCAGGGAGCGACGTCCTCAAGCCACGCGATATTGTATTTTTCGAGCCGCTTCGCGAGCCGGATCACGCTGCCCGCGCCGATATGCCCCGCGTGGTCTATCGCGAGCGGCGGTTCGTATCCGATCACGTCTCTGATCTCGCGAACGTAGTTTTCGAGCCAGTCGAGCCCCTTTTCGGTGATCTGGATGCCCGCGGCGTGATGCGGGATCGTGAAGATCTCGTAGTTTTTGCCGAGCATCATATCGCGGTCGACGGATCCGCGCTGATGGATGAGAGTTTTCATGGAATACTTCTTTACGTCCTCAAGAAAGCCCGCGGGCGCCGAGAGACAGCCCGGCTCGTCGAGAAGAAGTTCGATGCCCAGGTCCATTTTCAAGAACGTGAAGCCCTGCTCCAGCCGGGCTTTGAGCGCGCGTCCCATATCGGCTCCGGTATGCCTGCCCTCGATATCCGTGTCGCAGTACATCCTCACGCGGTCGCGGAACTTGCCGCCGAGCATCTGCCACAGAGGCACTCCCCACGCCTTGCCCGCGATGTCCCAGAGCGCGATCTCGATGCCGGAGACGCCGCCGCCCTGCCTGGACGGGCCCGCGAACTGTCTTATGCGCCGGAAGAGCTTGTCCACGTTGCAGGGATTTTCGCCTATGATGCGGCTTTTCAGCATCAGGGCGTAGGTGGCGCTGGACGCGTCGCGCAGCTCGCCGAAGCCGGTGATCCCCTGGTTGGTATATATCTTAATAAGCGGACAGTGCTTCGGCGCGCCGTTGATCTGAGCGACGCGCAGATCGGTGATCTTCAGCTGCGACGGCGCGGAGCAGGTGTTGACGTTTTGGGATATGCGATCTATAAGTTTTTCTTTTTCCATTTTCCTCACTCCTTTAAGCATATTATAAAAACAAGGCCGCCTTTTGGCAACCCGTTTTTCGCGCGAAAAGGTTTGATTTTCGCTACTATTTGTGATATAATCCCTCATAAAGGGGTGAAAAAACGATGTTCTTCGAACAGGAGCAGCTAAACGCGCACGTTCTCGACGTGGTGATGGTGAACCAACTGAACAGCGATTCGTACAACCGCCGGGGCTTTCACGCGCTTTCCCTGCGGCTGGAGGCGGACACGACCCTTTCGTTCGGCGGGCGCACCCTGCGCGCGGGCGCGGGCACTGTCGGGTATTTCCCCGCCGGACTCTCATACCGCCGCCGTTCTCTTCGCGACCGAATGATAGTCATCCATTTCAGCCTGGACCAGTTTTACGCGAGCGCGATCGAACTTTTCACTCCCGGCGATCCCGAGCGCTACCGTCCGCTTTTCGAAGAGGCGCTCGCTCTCTGGCGCGGTGGCGCGCCCGGAGCGCGCTACCGCGTTACGGCGATCTTCTATACTCTCCTTGCCATGATCCGCGAAGAGCAGGGCGCGCTGTCTCCGATCTGCCCGCCGGTCCTGAGACCGGTGCTGGACGAGATCGACGCGCACTTCACGGATCCATCGCTTTGCGTGGCTTCTCTCGCGCGGCGCTGTCATCTGAGCGAGGCATATCTGAGGCGTTTGTTCCGTGAGTTTTTCGGGATGCCTCCGCACCGCTATCTTATGGGAAAACGGATCAACCACGCCGTCGCCCTGCTCGAAAGCCGCCTGCTCAGCGTGCGGGAGGTCGCGGAACAGGCGGGATTTTCAGACCCGAAATATTTCAGCAACGTTTTCCGCGCCGCCGTCGGTGTTTCGCCCGGAAAATATCTTTATCACTGGAACGAAAAAGAGTGACCGCGGTTAAGAAAAAAGCGGATTTTTTTCACCGGATAAGCCTTTTCCCGTGACGCTTTTTATCTCAAAATACAATACGCCGCCGCGCATCCGTAAAAAGGATTCGCGGCGGCGTTTTTTGGTGAAGATCAGGTTTTCAAAGGGCGGCTTCGAGGGCTTTGAGATCTTCGTCTTTTGTCGACCAGCTCGTGACGAATCTCACTACTGTGCGATCTGGGCCGAATTTCTCCCAGGGAGTGAAGACGACGCTTTCGGCGATCCTTTCAAGCCTTGAATTTTCGAGGACGACGAACTGCTGATTCGTCGGGGAAGAAATGAAAAACTCTATCCCCTTCGATCTGAACAGCTCCTTCATCTTCTCCGCCATGGCTATCGCGTGGCGTGATATCTCAAAAAACAGTCCGTCGGTGAAGAGAGCGTCGAACTGGACGCCGACGAGCCTCCCCTTCGCGAGCATAGCGCCGCGCTTTTTGACTGAGGTTGTGAAAAACTCCGGACGGTTGTTCTGAGTAAAGACCACCGCTTCGCCGCAGAGCGCCCCGACCTTTGTCCCGCCGATATAAAAAACGTCGCAAAGCGAGGCGAGTTCTTTTAAAGTCAGGTCGCAGTCATAACTTGTCAAAGCGTATCCGAGCCGGGCGCCGTCGATAAAAAGTTTCATCCCGTAACGTCGGCAGACTTCCCGGAGCGCTTCGAGCTCGCGCTTCGAATAGAGCGTGCCGTATTCCGTGGGATAGGAGATATAGACCATCCCCGGGAAGACCATGTGATCGCGGCTCGGATCGGCGTAAAAGTCCTCAAGGAAGCCCGCGAGCGCGTCAAGGGAGAGCTTCCCGTCCTTCTGAGGAAGAGCGATGACCTTGTGCCCGGTGTATTCGATCGCCCCCGCCTCGTGAGCGTTTATATGCCCGGTCTTCGCGGCGATCACTCCCTCGTGATCGGCGAGCATCGTCGAAATGACGACGGCGTTCGTCTGAGTGCCGCCGGTGAGAAATTCCACCTCCGCGCCGGGCACTCCGACGGCGTCGAGGATCTTTTTCTTTGCGCTTTCGCAGTACCTGTCCGTTCCGTAGCCGGACAGAAATTCGAGATTCGTTTCCGCCAGCCGTTTCAGAAGTGCCGGGTGCGCTCCGGTGTTGTAATCGCTTTCGAATGAGACCATAATTTTCGCTCCGTTTCATGATCGTTCCCCGACAAGCCTGCCGGCTCGATGGGGGCGGCAGTCACATGTTTTTCAGCTCGTCCTTGAAGATCCGAAGGGTCTCGCTGTAAGTTGAGAAGTCGTTTTTGTCGAGATACGGAGCAAACGAGAAATACCCCGAGAAGCTCCTCGAAAGCAGGATTGAGGCGAGCTCCTTTATCTCCGCGCAGCCGGAATGAAGCAAAACTCTTTCGTGCGTTTTGTAAAGCCCGTCGTTTATCCTCAGAAAGTCGATCCTGTCCTTGATCCTGCTCTCGTAGTAAACGTGGAAGAAAGGATGCCTCTGAGTGCAGACGAATTCATAAGGATCGAAGATCAGTCTGATCTGAGGATATTTTTCGGTGATCTCACGCATCCTCTTTTCGTCTTCAATAAAGCTGCCGGCGCGGTTTTTCACGTACAGAGGGATAGAATAGTTTTTTGAGAGCAGACACAAAAACTCCGGATCTTCATTCTCTTTCAGGTCGAAAGCGATTCCTCCGACGCCGACAGTCAGCGCTCTGCGGAACAGAGCTTTCCATTCGTCCTCTCTTTCGGGGGAAAGACCCGTTTCGAGGAGGACGATCTTTTTTTGGGATTCGATCAGCATATCCCTGATCTTTTCTGTTTCTTCCCCGTTTAGCCCGTAAAAGCTTTTTCCCCAAAAGATGTCCGGCACTTCAACGTTGTTTATTCTGAGCCTGTCGGCAAACTCCAGCGCCTCTCCGAACCCGAGTTCTTCCGGCGCCTTTACGCTGAAATTAAACACTTTTCATTCCTCCGCAACACATATCTCGCAGGTCGGATCGCAGCACGCGTGTTTTTTGTGAGCCGCGAAGTCCGGCTTTTCATTTGAGTAAAGCTTTCTCGCCCAATCGCAGGAATTGCAGCTTGGATTGTCGCAGATGAAAAACAGAGGATCCCTTGAAAGGAGTTCTCTCCCGAGCTCGAACATTCCCTTTACATCTATCACCTTCACGAGAGCGTTTCCGATCTTTCCTTCTGTCATGAGCTCCTTTTTTCTTAGGAGCGGGGTCATCTTTAGAAAATCCCTGTGTCCGGGCGGGAATTTTGTCAGGGTGAACTTCTTTGTTTCGTATCCGCAGATGTAGGTGGGAGCGGGGATGTCGAGCTGTCTTAGATACAGAACGTTTGCCTCCTCCTCCATGGAGTGCATAGTGGTGTTGCGGTCCATATCCACCCCGAGAAGCACCGCTTTCCCGCCGAGAGATGCTATCTTCAGATAAGGCGTGCCCTCTCCGCAGCCTGTCGGCGCCTTGTCGTGATCCTTGGTTATGAACTCCGCGTATTTCCCGAACGCCGCCACGGAGTGCACCGGGTGGAGCGAGCGGAGCACTCCTTCTCTCTGACGGAACCTTTCCGAAAGAAAGCCGACCGCAGACGGGGTGGTCCGCGCGTCGAACGGCTTTGCCCAACCTGTCAGCGTCGACATAACGAGCGTTCCCTCTTCTCCGACCGCTTCGAGAAACGCGTCTATCACGGCGTCCGCCCCGCCCTCCACCTTTCCGATCGAGGTCAGAGCGCTGTGGAGCAGGAGCACGTCGCCCTTTTTGATATCCGTCAAGGCGAGACTTGTTATTATATCCTGTTTTGTCAGCATCTTATCCCTCCGTTATGAACGCTCTGCACGGAGCGCATGAAGTATCTGCGATATTCAGCGGGAGCACGGTCAGCAAAAGATTATCGGTCCCGACGTTCTCAAGATTCACCAGAGGCGCGAGCATAAGAATATCGGCGCCGTAAAAATCGCCCCAGAAGCCCTCTGATACGTCCGTTCTATCCCAGCGCGGAACGTCGGAGGCGAGGATAAAGGGCTTTTTTTCTATCAGCCACTCCATCGCGCCGCGGGTCAGATACGGCGAGCTTTCCAGATAGCTTTTTTCAAACCAGCCTTTACCCCAGGAGCAGGAGAAAATCAGTGCGTCGTTTTCCAAAATCCTGCAGTTTTTTGAATGCTCCTCGAGCATTTCTCTCGTGATCCCCACCCTGCCGCCGGTCAGAAACGGTGCGCGAGGGAGCTTTATGTGCGACGCCCTGATGCCAACGAGCTTTTCCAGTGGCACCTTTTCAAGATTGTAGCTTTTATCGGGTCCGAGATAATGGGCGGGCGTTTCAAGATAGGTCCCGGTCTGGCTGTTCATTCCGTTGAACACGTCGCACCACACGCGCGCCGTCACCCAATCCGGCTGAGTCAAAAGCGTGCGTTTGTATTCGGGGAATGGCGGTCCGTAGCTCCACATCCCGTTTTTGATTTTTCCGGTTACGTCGGTGAGCTTCAAATCTTCTCTTCCTCCCGGTTTTTTCTGTCTCCGGCTTATTGTACCATAAACAACCCTCCAAATCAACACCCTGCCCGACAAAAAAGGAGGCTTTTTTCATTTTCAGACTGCTTTTCCGCCGCGGCGAAAACGAAACAATCACCGCACAACGGGCGGTTTTTCTTCAACATATAATCCTACCCCCGACAAGCCTGCCGGCTTGGCGGGTTTGTCAGTAGTCTAAGGCGGGGAGATCAACTCCCCGCCTCCATTCGGTTCTGGAAAGTATCAAATGATTACTTCAGTTCTGGGCTATTCACTATATACTCGCTTAACGTGTAATTTTTCTTGCTTAAAACAAATAACGCGGCAATAGCAAAATACGCTGCAATACCAAAATGACCGGATATTTTATAACCGCTTACGGCATATGCTCTTCCCTTCATTTCATAT
>JAFTEP010000024.1 GCA_017453605.1 Clostridia bacterium | reverse complement strand
GACCGCCGGGATCCCCCACGCGGCGATCGCCTCTCATATCCTGTCCCTGCCGATGGGCTACGTCCGCGGGGGCGCGAAGGATCACGGCAGGAAGAACCGCATAGAGGGAAAGCTCGATAAGGGAGAAAAGGTCGTCGTCGTCGAAGACCTGATCTCGACCGGCGGAAGCGTGTGTGACGTCGTCGACGCGCTGAGAGAAGAGGGAGCCCAGGTCCTCGGGATCGCCTCGATCTTCACCTACGGCCTCAAAAAAGGTCTCGAAAGGCTGGAGGCGGCGAACGTGAAAAACTTTTCTCTCACAGACTTTGACGCCGTGCTCGACGCCGCGATAGACGGAGGCTATATCAAAGGATCGGACCGCGCAAAGCTCCTGAAATTCCGCGAGGATCCCTCCGACGAGGGGTGGATGAAAAAGTGAAGTGCCTTATAGACATCCCCCAGCTTTCCGTCGGGGAGATAAAAGAGCTGATGGACACCGCGATAGATATCGACTCTCACCCCGAAAAATACCGCGAGCGGATGAAATACAAAAGGCTCGCGACGCTCTTCTACGAACCGTCGACCAGGACGCGTCTGAGCTTCGAGGCGGCGATGATGCAGCTCGGAGGGAGCGTGATCGGCTTCTCGAACTCCGAGAGCACCTCGGCTTCCAAGGGCGAGAGCATCGCGGACACCTCGCGCGTGATAAGCTGCTACGCCGACGTCATCGTGATGCGCCACCCCAAGGACGGCGCCCCGACCGTCGCCGCGCTCAACGCCTCGGTCCCGGTCATCAACGCCGGAGACGGCGGACACTGCCACCCGACCCAGACTCTCGCCGATCTTCTGACGATCTACCGCGAGAAGGGCAGGCTCGACGGGCTGACCGTCGGTTTCTGCGGCGACCTGAAATACGGCAGGACCGTCCATTCCCTCATCAACGCGCTCGCGAGATACAACAACGTGAAACTGAAACTCATATCTCCGCAGGAGCTGCGCCTGCCCTCTTATATGAGGCAGAGGCTCGAGTCGGGAATCATGGAATGGGAGGAGACCGATTCTTTGGAGGACGCGCTCCCCTCTCTCGACATCCTCTACATGACGCGCATCCAGCAGGAGAGGTTTGCGGATCACGACGAATACATCCGCCTGAAGGACAGCTACGTATTAAATCTCAAAAAGCTCTCCCTCGCAAAGCCCGACACCTGCGTTTTACATCCCCTGCCGAGGGTGAACGAGATCGACGTCGACGTCGACTCCGATCCGAGAGCCTGCTACTTCAAGCAGGTCGAGAACGGAAAGCTGATGCGCATGGCGCTGATATTACGCCTTGTCGACGGAGACGACGTGCCGCTTCCGGAGAGTTTTTCGGATCCCGGGCTCGTGTGCCCCAATCCGAGGTGCGTGTGCAGTTCGGAGCGTTCCGTAGAAAAGAAATTCATCTTCTCCGACGGCGAGAAGCGCTGTTTCTACTGCGACCACAAGGCGATAGCCCTTGAAAATAAATGATACCGAGTAATAAATTCGATAAAAAGGAGTGAACAGAAAATGGCGACCTTTATCAACGAGCCCTCCCACACTTTCAACGAATATCTTTTGATCCCCGGCTATTCCTCAAAGGACTGCGTTCCCTCCAACGTGAGCCTCAAAACGCCGCTGACAAAATTTGCGAAAGGCGAAAAGAGCGCGATCACGATGAACATCCCGATGGTCAGCGCGATCATGCAGTCGGTCTCCGGCGACAGGCTCGCCGTCGCGCTCGCGACAGAGGGCGGCGTCAGCTTCATATACGGCTCGCAGTCGATAGAGG
>JAFTEP010000265.1 GCA_017453605.1 Clostridia bacterium | reverse complement strand
TTCGCGAACACCTTCGAGAGCGGGCCGCCGACCTTCTTGAAGATCATCGCGGCGTAGAGGATGCCTCTGTCGATCGGAGTTTCGCCGTAGGTGCGGATGCTGGTGACGCGGATCTTTGACGCCGGGAACAGCTCGGTGTCGTTGAAGGAGATCACGCTCGCGCTTGAATAGTCGTCGACCGCGCTCGCGCCGATCAGGGCGCTGTCGGCGGCGGCGCACTTGCGGCTGATCTTTCCGAGAGGCACGCTGACGGCGTAGATGCCGCAGGCGGGGAATCCGAAGAGACATATCAGAGCGAAGCCCTTGAACGCCTGCGCGGCTCCGCCGGTCAGGTTGTAGATCCCGAACGCGGCGGCGAGGACCAGAACGATCCAGATCGCGGCGTTATACGCGCCGGACGCCTTCGAGGGCTTGCGGGAATTTGCCATAAAGTTCGTGACGAAGTTTGTTTTTTCGACGGTGAAGATGTCGGGATCCTCGGGCAGATGCTCTTTGAGCGCCTCGAATTCGCCGCTGTCCGTCCCGAGCTTTTTCGCGACAAATTTCGGCTTTTTTGAGGCGACGATCCTGAACGATCTGTAGAGGCGGCGCTCGTCGAGATATCTGCAGAGCGCGTTGAGGAATCCGAACAGACAGCCCGCCGAAGAGAAGAGCATGATCGACGGATCGGAAGCGGAGGTGACCAGCAGGCTCACGTTGTAGATCAAGGCGGCGCTCATCGCGGCCGCGGTCAGGGAGTTGTGGTCCGCCTTGCCGGAGAACAGCGACTTGAAGCCGGAGATGAGAGCCGGTCCGATCAGCACTCCCGAGATCAGGAGCATCTGCAGATCTACGAGGATCAGCACCGCGCCGTATTTGCCGGGAGTGAGGAACGCCGGGTGCGGGATCCTGGTGAAGCAGGCGCTGTCGAGATACAGCGCGGCCGCCATGACAACAAACGACCACACGGCGCAGACGAGCGCGCCGACGCTGCGGTTCTTGATGCCCTCCGTCATTTCCTCGGCAAGATCCGGATCGGTGAATTCCTCGGGTTGTTTTGAGCGCTTTGCGGCGTGGAGAAGTTCGTCCGCGAAGTCATCGGCGCTGTCGTCGTAGAGATCGGAGCCGCGTATCTCGCCGGGCTTTTCCGGCGCTTCTTCCCCGGCGGGAGCGGCGAGCCCCTCCTGCTCGAGGATCTTTTTTATTTCGTCCGCGTCCATACCGGTGAAGCGGAATTCTCTTGTCGCCGCCATGTCGGGATCGGCTTTCGAGGGCTCGGTCCCGGGCTTGCCGAACGCGGCGGCAAGCTCCTCGGCGGACGGGACGACGACTCCGTCTTCGTCCGTTTCGCCGCCGTTTTCTTCGCCCGAAGTCGCGGCGTCAGAAGCCTGCGCTTCGGTCCCGGTCTGTGTTTCGGGTTCCGCCGGCTCCCCGGGATCTGATCCGGAGGGCGCCGCGGGACTGTTTTCCGCCGGGACGTCGGGCTCAACCTGCGCGAAGCTTTCTTCTTTTTCGGCTTCGGCCTCGGCCTCCGCTTCTTTCTCTTCGGCTTCGGCTTCCTCTTCTTCGGCGACTTTTTCGGCGATCTCATCGGGGAGCGCGGAATCGTTGCGCCAGATCCCGAACAGATTGTCGGGATAGAGGATCCCGTCGTCTTCCGCGGCCGGGACCGCGTTCTGCGCGGCGGCGTCGTCGGAGGCGAAGACGCTGTGAGGCGAGAGCGCCTCTTCACCGTCGGAAGAGATCAGGCTGTGTGCATTCTCCGGCGATTCGCGCTCGGGGGGATTTTCGGTGCTTTTGAGCTCCGCCATGGAATAGATCATCCCGAAGGGATCGGAAGCGAACTCGTTTTCGAGACTGTCGAGGCTGTCGGAGTAATCGTCGGGGCTTCCGGCGCCGTCGAACGCGTTTTTCGCGGACTTGCCCTTCTTTTCGAGCTTTCTGAGGCGCTTTTCTTCCTTTTTTCTGAGCTTTTCCTGTCTTTTTCTTTCTTTCTTGAGCGCCTTGTCGTCGCTGAACGCCTCGAGGAGCATGCGGTCGGTCTCGTTGGTGTCTTCTTTTGCTTTTTCGCGGCGGTTGTAGATCGCGTCGACCATACTGCCGCCGTTCTCCTTCATGCGTCTCGCGCTCTTTCCGGAGCCGACGTACGCGTCGAGAGAACGGTTTTTGGATCTCGAGATCTTCTCGCGGACTTCCTCACGGCCGCCGGACGGAGCGCCTGAAGGCTCCGGACGGTCAGCGGCGCTGCCCACGGGAAAAGAATCCCTCTCCGTCTCGGGCGCCTTTGCGCCGGGAGGCGGGGACGGGTTTTTGCGTTTTATCCTGTAAACAGCCATTGGGTACTCCTTAAATCTGATGCGGAATCAGGAATTCGTAATTTAAAAAATGGTGTTTTGGGTGCGTTTACACGGGGTCCCCGGCGCGAGGAACGCAGCGACGGGGTTTTCTCGGGGTCCCCGGCGCGAGGAACGCAGCGACGGGGTTTTCTCGGGGTCCCCGGCGCGAGGAACGCAGCGGCGGGGTTTTCTCGGGGTCCCCGGCGCGAGGAACGCAGCGGCGGGGTTTTCTCGGCTCGCGGGCCCGCTTTTGCTCGCTTCGGAGGTGTTTTTTTCGCAGGTGAACTGCGAAAAAAAACGGATTTGTTTGCATCCGCCTTCGGCGGCGAATGAGTTCCGGGTCTATTTTTCTCTTGACCAGATCACGCGGTAGAGCATGACGGCGGCGGCGCAGGAAACGTTGAGCGAGCCGACCTTTCCCTTCATCGGCAGGGAGACTGTGAAGTCGCTCTTATCTTTCAAAAGGCGCGAAACGCCGCTGTCCTCTCCGCCGAGGATCAAGGCCAAGGGCAGATCGAAGTCCGCCTCGCGGCAGTCTGTCCCGCCCGCTTCGCAGGCGAAGAGCCAGACGCCGAGTTTTTTGAGTTTTTCGGCGGTCTCCGCGAGATTTGAGACTCTGACTATATTTATGTGCTCCGCGGCTCCGGCCGACGCCTTTATCGCGGCTCCGTTGAGGGTCGCGCTGCGCCTCTTGGGGATGATCACGCCGTGGACTCCCGCCGCTTCGCAGCTTCTGAGGATCGCGCCGAGGTTTCCGGGATCGTTTATGCCGTCGCAGATCACGATAAAGGGCTTTTCGTTCTTTTCGCCGGCAAAGGCGAGCACGTCTTCTGCCGAAACGTAGTCTATCCCGCTCGACACCGCCGCGACGCCCTGATGGTTCGCGCCGCCGCACATCGCGTCGAGCTTCGCTTTGGACGCCTCGCAGACGGGGATACCCTTCTTGACGGCGAGGGCGGCGATCATTTTCAGACTGCCCTCGGGCGCGCCGCTTCTGATGAAAACTTTCTCTACTTCGGCGTCTGATCTTAAGAGCTCGGTCACGGGATTTCTCCCGAAAACCGTTCTGTCGTCCGCTTCCTGAGGCGGTCTTTGGACTGAGCTCATATCATCACGTCTTTCCGTCGGGATAGTTTTTCTTCACCGATACCTTTCAACAGTATACCACAATTTTTGCGTTTTGTATACTGTTTTTTCTAAATAATTTTAAGA
>JAFTEP010000264.1 GCA_017453605.1 Clostridia bacterium | reverse complement strand
GACGTCACCGTCCGTGTCGAGATCCGCGACGGTCACGCTTACGTATCGGCAGGTCAGGAGCGCGGAGCCGGAGGGATGCCGCGCGGCACCTCCGGGAAGGTTTTGCTTTTGCTCTCTGGCGGGATAGATTCGCCGGTCGCCGGCCACATGATGGCGCGGCGCGGCGCGACGGTTGAGGCGGTGCACTTCGAGAGCTACCCCTACACCTCCGTCCGGGCGAGGGAGAAGGTGCTCAAACTCGCCGGGATCATGTCAAGATACACCTCCCGCATGAAGGTCCACGTCGTCAGCGTGACCGACATTCAGCTGGCGATCAGGGACAACTGCCGCGAGGAATACTTCACGCTGATCCTCAGACGCTTCATGATGAAGATCGCGAGGCGTCTTGCCTGGGACTACGGCTGTTCGGCGCTCGTCACCGGCGAGAGCCTCGGTCAGGTCGCCAGCCAGACCCTCAGCGCGATCGGAGCGACGGACAGCGTCTGCGACATCCCCGTGTTCAGACCGCTGATCGGCATGGACAAAGAGGAGATCATAGTCCGCGCAAGGCAGATCGGCACCTTCGACACCTCCATCCTGCCTTACGAGGACTGCTGCACGGTGTTCACGCCGCGCCATCCGAAACTCATCGTCGAAATGGACAAGCTCGTCGCCGAGGAACAAAAACTCGACGCCGACGCCCTGATAAAAGCCGCCCTTTCGGGCAGAGACACAGTTGTTTGCACGGAGGAACCATGACAGAAAACAGGATCCCCTCGCCGGCGGTCCCGGAGGAGCCCGCGAAGACGCCGCGCTGGCGCTTCATTCCCGACACTCTCATTTACCTTGCGATCTTTTTGTTCTCTCAGCTTCTCGTTTCGCTGCTTTTGTGCCTGCCCTACAGCATGGCGCTGATCTCGGGCGAGCTGACCGAGAACGTCAGCATCAACGAGGCGACACAGATCCTGACAGAGAAGCTCTACAGCGAATTTCTGCCGGTCTACACCCCGATCATCTCGATCGCGTCTACCGTGATCGGGCTCGGCGCGCTCTGGCTCATCCTCAGAAAGACCGATCCGCCCGCCTTAAAGAACGCAGGCTTCACAAAGCCCGAAAAGAACACCGTGATCTACAGTCTGCCGCTCGCGCTCGCCCTGCAGATCTTCTTTTCGATCCTTTTGGGCGCGATCCTCGCCATGCCCGGGATGGAGGATACGCTCAGGCAGATGAACGATTATTCCTCCGCGCTCGAAGGGCCCGACAAGATCCTCAGCGCCGTCGCGCTCGTGATCGCCGCGCCGCTCAACGAGGAGCTGTTTTTCCGCGGCGCGATAATGCGCAGTATGGAAAAGAGTTCTCTCAACCCCTTTGCCGCGGTCATCATCCAGGCGCTCCTGTTCGGGGTCTTCCACGAGCTGCCAATCCGCATTTTCTACGCGACGCTGCTCGGAGTCATCCTCGGGATAGTCAGGATAAAGAGCCGCTCGATAGTGCCTTGTCTCGTGCTCCACGCGCTCTTCAACTGCTGCGCCTACTGGGAAGAGGCGTTCTCCGACGAAACGGCGTCCCTCATCCTCTCATCCGCGCCCGTTCAGATCGCGCTGTTCGTCTTCTCCGCTCTCATCATCACCTCCTGCCTGATCCTTCTTTTCAGAAAGAAGGAACAAGATCCGGAGGCGCAGGATGAGGCCTGAGTTTGTCGTCTGCGGGCTTGGCAATCCCGGCGAAAAGTACGTTTTCACGCGCCACAACGCGGGCTTTCTGACGCTCGATATGCTCTCTCAGAAGCTCGGCGGAGTCAGGATCAATTCCCTGAAATTCCACGCGCTCTGCGGCGACGCAGTGATCGCGGGAGTGCCGGTTTTACTTATGAAACCGCAGACCTTCATGAACTCCTCCGGGCTTGCCGCGGCGGCGGCGCTGAGCTATTTTAAACTCCCTCCGGAGAGACTTGTCGTCATCCACGACGACATAAATTTCGAGCCGGGCAGACTGCGCATCCGCCTGAAGGGGAGCGCCGGAGGTCACAACGGGATAGAGTCGGTAATAGAGGAAACGCACAGCAGCGCGTTCCCGCGCATCAAACTCGGGGTCGGGCAGAAGCCGCCCGAATGGGATCTTGCCGACTGGGTCCTCTCTAAGGTCCCCGCCGAAGATCAGAAGCCGCTGTTTTCGGCCATGGAAAGCGCCTGCGAAGCGCTCCCGCTCCTTCTAACCGGAGACGGCGAAAAGGCCATGAGCAGATTCAATTCCGCCGGCTGAGCCTACGGCGGCCAAAGGGCCGGAGCCCTCGTGCAGCCCGCAAGAGGCTCCGCCTCTTGACTCCGCAAAGGGCACGGGGTCCCCGCAAAACTTTGTTTTGCGGGGTGAAATCCCGCCCCTTGACCCCGTGAGTCGGGGAAAATAAAAATCGCAATATTGCCTTGAACGGTGGTCTTTCTCCCCCGGGGAGAAAGATCATCGGCGATGCGTTTTCCGGCGAAACATATTCGCCGCCGCTTTTTGCGTCGGCGAGGGCTGCTGATCGGAAAAGGGCTATGGGGACCCCTCATCAGTCAGCTCCGCTGACAGCTTCCCCTCCAGGGGGAAGCCTTCACGGCGGCACTTTCTGTTCAGACTTAACAGAAAACAAATACTTTTCTGTAAATCATTTAAAAACCATTCCGATCGTTTGAGAAAATCTAAAAGAACAATCGAATTATCAAAATTTACGCAACAAACTGTTTGTTAATCTACAAATAAAAGTGCGGTATTCAATGCTTCCCCCTGGAGGGGAAGCTGTCGACGCAGTCGACTGATGAGGGGTCCCCGAGACAATAACCGCTCCGTCCCTCTCGTCTGAGCCAAAGCGAAGACGAAAGCCTTTCCCGGCGGGTCGTCGTGGGCGCCGACCCCTACCTGAAAACAATGCGGCGAAAGCCTTTATAAAAAACCACAATTCCCGGGTTCAAAGGGCGGAGCCTTTGGCGGGTCAAGGGCGGAGCCCTCCGGCTCCTAAAACAGATCTGAAAGGAAAGATATGGATTTCATTCTTGAATCGGCGCGGACGCTGCCGGGGTACAAAGGGCTTCTTAACAGCCTCAACACACAGAGCGTGCCGGTGTCGGCGTCGGGGGTCTGCGAAAGCCTCAGACCGCTGATACTCGAACTTCTCGCGCAGGACCTCAAACGGACGCTGGTCGTGATCGCGCCCGACGAGGAGAGCGCCGCCGCGCTCACCAAGCAGATGAAGAACGCCGGAGTCAACGCCCTTCACTTTCCCGCGAGGGACTGGTCTTTCTCGGGCTGCGACGCGACGAGCGCCGACTTCTCCCAGGCGAGACTGAAGGTCCTCGCCGCTCTCGTCGCGGGGAGCGCCGATGCAGTCGTGACCTGCGCGGAGGCGGCGTGCCAGAGGACCGTCCCCGAAAACGAACTCAAAGCCTCTCTGAAAAAGGTCTCGGTCTCAGACGAGATCGAGCAGGACAAGCTCTGCGTATGGCTCGCTTCTCAGGGCTACAGCCTGACCGACCGCGTCGAGGGCAGAGGTCAGTTCGCGCGACGCGGCGGGATAGTCGACGTCTTCGCGCCCGTCAACGACGAGCCTGTCAGGATCGAATTCTTCGGCGACACCGTCGACGGCGTCAGATCCTTCGACGTCATGACTCAGAAAGCGACGGAAAAGCTCTCTTCCGTGACGCTATGCCCCGCCGACGAGTTCAGCTTCTCTCCCGAAAAGATCGCCGTCATTCGCGAGGCGCTCGAAAAAGAGCTTACAAAAAAGCGCTCCGGCGAATCAAAAGAGCTCGTGCGCGAAAGGCTCTCGGAGCTGGACACGGGCAGGATCACCTGCGCCGACTGCTATCTGCACCTGACCCACGCCGACAGATGCCTTTTGGACTACTGCACGAACGCGGTCTTCGCGCTGATCGACAGCGCGCGCAGCGCCGAAAGGCACGCGATCGCCTCGGAGCTGTTGAAGGAGACCCTTTCGAGCCTGATCGAGCAGGACCGCCTGCCCGTCCCGCCGGGCGACAGACTGCCGCTCGCGGACTTCTCGCTGATGAAGGATATGCTCTCCGGCAGCTCCTGCGTCTCGTTCGAGAGCTTCACCGGGAAGGCGCTGATCCCGCCCTCGGGGATATTCCGCTTCGAATCGCGCGCCGCGGCGGAGCATGGCGGCAGCTTTGAGGTGCTTTTGGACATCCTCAAGGGATATCTCGGCGAGGGACGCAGAGTGTTCTACGGCGCGGACAACTCGATGGCCCAGAAGGCGCTCCTCGAAAAGCTCTTTGACGCCGGGATAAGCTGCGCTCCCTTCGACACAAAAAAAGACGCCCTCTCGCTCGGCTTCGCCTCCGTCTGGGTCTACGTCCACACGCCCGGTATGTGCACGGTCGGCTCCGGCTTCGAGCTGCCCGAAATAAAGTCCGTCTATCTCTCGGACCAGGTCAGCGAGCACAGGGGCTTCGTGAGAAAAGTCAACACCGTGAAAAAGAGCGCGAGGGAGACTATCGTCAGCTACGCGGATCTCGAGCCCGGCGACTACGTCGTGCATTCGAACTACGGCATCGGCGTCTACGAGGGCGTCGAAAAGATCGTCCGCGACGGCGCGTCGAAGGACTACGTCAGGATAAAATACGCCGGGAGCGACGTGCTTTACGTCCCCTGCTCAAATCTCGAAAACATTTCAAAATATATCGGCGCGGGCAGCGATTCGCCCGGTCTCAAGCTCTCCAAAATGGGCGGCGAGCAGTGGACGAAGACCAAGAGCCGCGCGAAAAAGGCGGCGTCGGACATCGCAAAGGACCTCATTCGCCTCTACGCGAAGCGAAACAGCCTCAAGGGTCACGCCTTCAGCCCGGACAGCCCCTGGCAGGCGGAGTTCGAGGAGGCGTTCGAATATCCCCCGACCGACGATCAGCTCAGGGCCGCCGCCGAGATAAAAAAGGACATGGAGCGCCCCGTGCCGATGGACAGACTGCTCTGCGGCGACGTGGGCTTCGGGAAGACCGAGATCGCGTTCCGCGCCGCGTTCAAGTGCGTCATGGAGGGGATGCAGGTCGCGATACTCGTGCCTACGACGATCCTCGCCTGGCAGCACTATCAGACCGCTCTCAGCCGCTTCCGCGGCTACCCCGTGAAGATCGGGATGCTGAGCAGATTCTGCACCCCGAAGGAAGCAAAAAAGATCACAGACGACCTCAAAAGCGGCGCGCTCGACATCGTCGTCGGCACTCACAAGCTGCTCGGCGACGACGTGAAGTTCTTCTCGCTCGGACTGCTCGTCGTCGACGAGGAACAGCGCTTCGGAGTGACCCACAAGGAGAAGATAAAACAGAAAGCCCTCTCGGTCGACGTGCTGACGCTCACCGCGACGCCGATCCCGCGCACGCTCAATATGGCGCTCGGCGGCATAAAGGATATGTCCGTTCTCGAGGAGGCACCGGGAGACAGGTTCCCGGTGCAGACCTACGTCGCGCCATACGACGCCGCCCTGCTCGAGGAGGCGGTCAGAAAGGAGCTGAGGCGCGGAGGACAGGTCCTGTGGCTCGACAACCTCACCGAACAGCTCCCGGACCGCGCCGCCCAGCTCTCCCGCGCGTTCCCGACCGCGCGGATCGCCTACGCGCACGGAAAAATGGAAAAGGAAAAACTCAACGACGTCTGGCGCGCCATGATGGACCACGAGCTCGACGTCCTGGTCTGCACGACTATTATCGAGACCGGAGTCGATCTGCCCTCGGCGAACACTCTTATCATCGAGAACGCCGACCGCTTCGGGCTGAGCCAGCTCCACCAGATCCGCGGAAGAGTCGGGCGCAGCGACAGAAAGGCGTTCGCGTTCTTCACGTACCGCCCCGGGAAGCAGCTCACGGAGATCGCCGCCAAACGCCTGAAGGCGATAAAGGAATACACCCGCTTCGGGAGCGGCTTCAAGCTCGCTTTGAGGGACCTCGAGCTGAGGGGAGCCGGGAACCTTCTCGGCGCCGAACAGCACGGACACATCGAATCCGTGGGCTACGATCTTTTCATGCAGCTCCTCGACCGCGCCGTCAAGGAGGAGAAGGGCGACAGCGCGCCCGAAAAAAAGGAGTGCCTGATAGATCTCGCCGTCGACGCGTTCCTGCCCTCGGATTACGTGCCGTCCGCGCGCCTGAGGATCGACGTCTACAAGAAGATCTCCTCAGCGGACAGCGAGGACAAGATAAAGAGCGTGGAGGACGAACTGTCCGACCGCTTCGGGAAGCATCCGGCGCCGACAGTCAATCTCTTCAGGATCGCGCGCATAAAGCTCGCCGCCTCCGCACTCGGCGTCGAAAAGATCTCGCAGCGCGAAAACGAGCTCGTTTTCTATCAGGACGGGCCCGATCTTCCCGCGCTCGGAGCGCTCGGAGACGTCTACGCTTCGCGCTTCGCGCTGATCCTTTCCGGGAAGCCGCATTTCACACTCAGACTGACATCCCGCGACACGCTCGGACAAGCTGAAGAACTCTTGTTCCATTACGGTAAATTCGCGCAAAAAACCGGTGAAAATCCGGCAAATTCTGAGGGAAAACAGTAGATTTTTTCATAGTTTTGTGGTATAATAAATATGAAGCGTTTGAACGGACCGCGGGGTCAATTCGGAATTCGGAATGCGGAATGCGGAATTCGGAATTATTGCATTTTTGCTTCGTTCGGTTTTTCGCCGCCGCTTCTGGCGTCGGCCGCGAGGTCAATTCGGAATTCGGAATTCGGAATTCGGAATTATTGCATTTTTGAAGCGATACGATTTCGTCTTCGCTTTGGCTCAGACGAGGGGAAGCTGACTGATGAGGGGACACCGCTTCATTTTTCTGTTAATCAACAATGATAAGTGCGGTATATAGGCCTTCCCCCTTGGGGGAAGGTGTC
>JAFTEP010000263.1 GCA_017453605.1 Clostridia bacterium | reverse complement strand
TGTTATTATATCAGTGAAGTTAACGTGCCCCAAATTTTGACCGGTATAAAAGGGTTTTCAAAATGAAGTACAGAAGAGCGCTTTTTTCAAAAAAGCCGTTTGATGATCCTGTTGACGGCGTCTATCTGAACGCCGTCAGGGAAATTACAGAATACCACGTCCGACATAATCCGCGCTACGCCCGACTGCTGAATGACAACGGTTTTGACGTTTCGATGCTTAAGACAGAAAAGGATCTCGAAAAGCTCCCTTTCATTCCGACCGCCGTATTCAAAAAACACACGCTTTTCACCCTTCCGGGGAAGAGTATCCCCGTCAAGGTGACCTCTTCCGGCACGAGAGGAAACGCGGGACTGATCGGCTTTGAATTTTCGGGTCTTTGGTGCGCTCTCAAAATGGTATTGAAGATCTTTTCCTTCAAGAAGCTCTTTTCTTTCAGACTCACAAATTACGTCGTGTTCGGTTATAAGCCGGACAGAAAAAACAAAACCGCGGTTTCAAAGACCGCATTCGGTGCGACGCTCTTCGCTCCCGGACTTCACAGGACTTACGCTCTGAAGAGAAAAAACGGAGTATATGAAGCCGATCTGAACGGCGTGTGCCGGGATCTTGAAAGATACGCTTCATCCCCTCTCCCCGTCAGGTTTATGGGTTTCCCGTCTTATACTTATTTTGTTATGAAACAACTTGAACAAAACGGCGTAGCACTGAAGCTTCCGAAAGGATCGAAGATCATGCTCGCCGGAGGGTGGAAACAGTATTACCGCGAGCAGGTCGACAAAACAGTTTTTTACGATACTGCAAAGCGCGTCCTCGGCGTCGACGATAAAGACGTGGTCGAATTTTTCGGTGCTGTGGAGCATCCGGTCTGTTACTGCGACTGCGCCAATCACCGCTTTCACGTCCCAACTTATGCGAGAGTCATTATAAGGGACGTCACGACGCTCGAACCGGTCGGTTACGGAAAAACCGGTCTTGTCGAGCTTATCACTCCGATGATAAAAGCGACGCCCATCACCGCGGTGATGACGGACGATCTGGGAGTTCTGACGCCCGGGAGCGAATGCGGCTGCGGGATAACGTCGCCCTGCCTTGAGATCATCGGAAGAGTCGGTCTGAAAGACGTGAAGACCTGCGCCGCGGGCGCTCAGAAGTTGTTGGGAGATATAAAGCTATGATCTTGTATAAAGGAACTGTCTATGACTCTATAGAAAGCGTCCGTCTTCTCGGTACGCTTCAAAAGGATGCCGAAGCGGCGCTCAGAGAAAATAATCTCGACAGAGAAAAGCTCATAGACGCCGTAGACAAGATCTCGGGACTTATCCTCGACGGAGAATTCGACGATCTTATAAAAAGCATTGACGTAGACGGCATAGAGGAATACGCCGCAAGGGCGGCTCATCTCTTGAAAAAGGAGAACGTGATAAAAAATCTCAACGCACAACTTCCCGATCTTCCGGACCTTCCCGAAATTGAGTCATACAGAGCGCCCGTCGGGATCCTCTTTCACATCTCCGCCGGAAATATCGACGTTCTCCCGGCGTATTGCGTTCTGTGCGGTCTTCTTTGCGGAAACGTCAACGTCCTTAAACTCCCCTCTCAGGATAACGGGATCACTTTGGAGATATTGAAACGCTTCATAGATATTTTCCCCGACGCGGCGGATTTCGTATTCGTCTTCGACACTCCGTCCTCCGACGTCTCCTCGATGCTCACGATGGCCCGGATCGCCGACAGGATAGTCGTATGGGGTGCGGACGAGGCAGTGAGTGCCGTCAGAAAACTTGCTCCTCCTAACGCCGGGATAGTCGAATGGGGACACAGGATCAGTTTTGCATATATAGGCTCCGACTACAAAGAATATCCCGATCTTCTCGAGGAGCTCGCCGAGCATATAATCATGACCTCTCAGCTTCTGTGCAGCAGCTGTCAGAGGATCTATGTCGATTCTCACGATCCGGTTGAAGCGGACAGATTCTGTTCGTTCTTTTTGCCCCTCCTTCAGAAAGCGCGCGACAGACATCCGCTGAGAGATATGGGTGCCGCGGCGGAATCCACTCTGATAACACTTACCGAAAGGACAGAGGCTTCTCTTTTCGGAAAAGGGAAAAAAGCGGAAAGGCACTTTTTCGGCAGAGCTTGCTCGCTTAGGGCAAAAGACGATCCCGAACTTGAGATCTCCGGCTTTTTCGGCAACTGTTCCGTTTCTTCCCTTCCTCTCGAAAACCTTTTTGAAGTGCTGAGAAACAAGAAGGGGTATCTTCAGACCGCCTGCATAATCGCGGATAGTAAAACCTCTTCACTTGCAGAAAACATCATGGTGAGAGCCGGCGTGAACAGGATAACGTCACCCGGGAAAATGTCCGATACTTTTCTGGGAGAAGCTCACGACGGAGTTTTTGAACTTTCAAACTACGTCAGGATAATAAACAAAACAAAATAAGATCACAAAAGATAAGGGCGGAAGGTCCGGTGAGCTGCACGGACCTTCCGCTCTATGAAAACCGATTCAGCTTTCTTTTTTCTTTTTGAGATCGCTTTTTATCTGCGTGGAGCTGATCTCCGGAGTTCTCGGAAGATAGACCACTTCGGCGCCCTCTTCCTTCAAAAAATCGAATTTGCCCTTCCAGTCGTCGCCCATAACGAAAACGTCGACCTGATAAAGATGGATGTCCTTTCTCTTTTGTTCCCAGTTCTCTTCCGGAATGACAAGATCGACTTATCTTATGGATTCGAGGAGAGCTTTTCTCTGCTCGTATGAGAAATAGCACACTTTATGCTTTTCGCGGTCGTTGAATTCGTCTGTGGAAAGAGCCACGATCAAATAGTCGCCGAGAGCTTTGGCGCGTTTTAGAAGATTTATGTGCCCGTAATGTAAAAGATCGAAGGTGCCGTAGGTTATGACTCTTCGCATTTAATACTTCCTTTCGTTGGAGGCTTTAAACTATTACTGAATTGATTATATCAGCGCGTATTTGTTTTGTCAAGATTGGCGATCGTTTATAAAGTCACAAACTCCGGGGAATGTCCGGTCGCGGGAAGGATCTTTTTGAAAAGATCGTTCGTCAGAAGCTTTAAGCTCGAAGTGTTTTCGCAGGGATGACAGCCGAAAAATTCAGAAAAAGCGACTTCTCTGTCCACAAGGAGCCTGACTCTGTTTTCCTTGTCGTTTTTTAACGCAAGGACCGAAGCAGAACCGGGACTGACGTCGAGAAGAGCCTCCATCTGTTCGGGAGAGGCGAACGAAAGTCTTGCGGAACCTATCTGAGCGCTCAGATCTTTGGTCTTGAACACCTTGTCAGCAGGTATCATAAGCAGGTAAAAAGCCGTTTGCTGCCGGTTGCACAGGAAAAGATTCTTGCAGATCATGGCGCCGAGCGCTTCGTCGATGAGCTTGCACTGCTCCATATTGTCCGCGCGGGGATGATCGACTCGTTTATATTCCACGCCCAGGGACTCGAGAAAAGCGTAGCAAGCGAGCTCGCGTTCGCTTCTCCCCTCTTTGTTTTCGGGCGCTCCGTTCATGAGCATCATTTTGTTTTTCCGCCCTTTCTTTGGTCAGATAGGTTTCTTTTGGTTTTCGGCTTTATGTGCTTAGTCAGCGACGTTTTCTTTTTCGCGGGGGGATCGCCTTCCTTTTTGTTTGTGTGTCCGGGATCAGGTGATTTCCTGACAGGTCTTATAAGACAACCCGGTCCGAAGCCGATCAGGTCCGTTCGTCCGGCTTTTTTCAGAGCCTCGGTCACTTTCTGGCGGTTCTGCGGAAGATAATACTGCAAAAGCGCCCTTTGCATCGCCTTTTCGCGCGGGTCTCTCGGAACGTATATCGATTTCATCGTGACGGGGTCGAGCCCTGTGTAGTACATACACGTCGAGACGGTTCCGGGAGTCGGATAGAAGTCCTGGACCTGATCCGGGTGAAGTCCCTCGGATTTCAGGAATAAAGCCAGCTCGATCGCGTCCCTAAGGCGGCTTCCCGGATGCGACGACATAAGATACGGCACGACAAACTGTTTCAGTCCGGCTTTTTCGCTCAAAGAATCGAATTTCTTTTTGAAGCTTCTGTAAACTTCTATCGGGGGTTTTCCCATTGCCGAAAGGACCGCGTCCGAACAGTGCTCGGGAGCGACTCTCAACTGTCCGCTGACGTGATGCTTCACAAGCTCCGAAAAGAAAGCCCCGTCTTTGTCCAACATGAGATAGTCGTATCTCAGCCCCGAGCGGATGAATACCTTTTTAACGCCTTTAAGTTTTCTGACGGATCGCAGGATATCAAGATACTCCGCGTGATCCGCGATAAGGTTCGGGCAAGGCTTCGGAGCAAGACATTTTCTGTCCGGGCAGAGTCCGTGAGTAAGCTGTTTACGGCAGGACGGAGCCCTGAAATTCGCAGTCGGTCCTCCGACGTCGTGGATATAGCCCTTGAAGCCGTCGAGCTTTGTCAGAAGTTCGGCTTCTCTCAAAATGCTTTCTTTGCTTCTGGAGGTGACGAATCTGCCCTGGTGATACTCTATGGCGCAGAAATTGCAGGCGCCGAAACAGCCTCTGTTGTGGGTTATGGAAAACCTGACTTCGTTTATCGCGGGGATCCCGCCTTCTGCTTCGTAGACGGGGTGGTAGTTTCTCTCGTAAGGAAGCTCGGCGACCCGGTCGAGATCGTCCGTGTCGAGAGGGATCGCGGGTGGATTCTGCAAAACGACAAGATCCCCGTGCTTCTGAACGAGTCCGCGTCCCCTGACGGGATCGTTTTCCCGCTGCTGGATACGGACTGAATCGGCATAGGCTGATTTTGATTCCTTTGAAGATCCGCAGACCTCTTCGAACGACGGGCACACGATATAGTCTTCCGGATAAGTGAAATCCGGCTTGACGACACAGGCCGTTCCGCGGACGTGAGTGATGTCTTTTGCCTCCCATCCGTCGGCGAGAAGCCGCGCGATCTCCACGCAGGTGTTCTCTCCCATCCCGAACATCAGAATGTCGGCTCCGCTGTCTATAAGTATGCTCGGAAGGACTTTGTCTTTCCAGTAGTCGTAATGGGCAAATCTTCTCAGCGAGGCCTCGAGGCCTCCAATGGCGACAGGAACGTCGGGAAACAGGCTTTTGACTTTTTTGGCGTAAACGGTGCAGGCTCTGTCCGGTCTTTTCCCCATTATCCCGCCCGGAGAAAAGTAGTCTATCTCGCGTCTTTTTTTGGCGACGGTGTAGTGCGCGACCATTGAATCAATGTTCCCGCTGTTGACGTAGAAAGCGAGCCTCGGTCTGCCGAAGCGTCTGTAATCCTCGTCATTCTGAGGCTGAGCGATTATCCCGACTCTGAAGCCTGCCGCTTCCAGTACGCGGGAAATGATCGCGGTGCCGAACGCGGGATGATCGACGTATGCGTCGCCGGTAACGAGCGCGACGTCGACCTGATCCCAGCCGCGGGAAAGCATATCTGATCGTGAGATCGGCAAAAACATCATTCGTCCTCCGATCTGTGAATAGATATAATTCTTTCGGCGCACTTCATCCCGTCGACAGCTGCGGAAACGATTCCGCCGGCGTATCCGGCTCCCTCTCCGCAGGGATAGAGTCCGCGTACCGAAGAATCAAGGTCAGCCGAGCGGATGAGCCTCACGGGAGAAGAGCTTCTTGTTTCTGGAGCAGTCAGAACGGCGTCGTAAAGCGCGAAACCCTCGATCAGCTTGTCAAAATGCTTTATCGCTTCTCTGAGCCTTGAGCAGATCGCGTCGGGAAAGACTTCTTCCATCGCGCCGAATCTGACTCCCGGTCGGTATGTCGGAAGGACGCCGAGAGCGCCGGAACTCTTTTTCCCGGCGAGAAAATCTCCGACGAGCTGCGCCGGAGCGCAGCCGTTCGAACCTCCGGCCTTGAACGCCCTGCGTTCGATATCTCTCATGAATCTCAGTGTGGAAAAGGGATCGGTGACGGCAAAATCGCCGGCGGTACTCACGATAAGCGCACTGTTCGCGTTTGGACCGCTTCTTGAAGAGCAGCTCATCCCGTTTGTCACAACAGCGTCGGGATCGCTGGAAGCCGCGACGACTTCTCCTCCGGGACACATACAAAAGGTGTGGACGCTGTAATCCGGCTGATTGTATGAAAGTCTGTAGTCGGCGGGAGGCAGAGAGTATTTTTCGAGGGCTTCCCTGCCGTAATTGTTCAAGTTTATCATCGACTGCGGATGCTCGATGCGCACGCCGACGGCGGCGGGCATAGCGGTCATGGTTATCCCGGAACTTAAGAGCATCCCGAGCGTGTCGTGTGCGCTGTGACCGATCGCGAGAACGCAGTCGGTGCAGGGGACGGTTACTGTTTTGCCTTTTTCGGAATATGTGACGCTTTTCAGGATGCCGTTTTCGCTTTCGAAGCCGATAAGCTTTGAGTTGAATTTGAATTCGGCGCCGAGGCTTAAAAGCTCTTTGCGTATGTTTTTCAGTACGGTTTCCAGAACGTCGGTGCCGACGTGAGGACGCGCGTCGTATTTGACGGTTTCGTCCGCACCGAATTTATAAAAAGAATCTAAAACGAAACGGATCCTTTCGTCTCTGATTCCCGTATTGAGCTTTCCGTCGGAGAACGTTCCGGCTCCGCCTTCACCGAACTGGACGTTAGATTCCGGATCGAGGATGCCTAAAGAAAAATAGCGGGCGACTTTCTCTTTTCTGACCTCGACCCGATCTCCCCTTTCGAGTATCAGGGGCTCGAGACCTCCGAGAGACAGAACGTATGCGGCAAAAAGTCCCGCCGGGCCTGATCCGACAACGACGGGTCTATAATTTGATCTGGCGGGCAAAACCGCGTATTCATTTTTCTTATAAGCGCTGACGCCTTTTCGCGAATAAAAGCGGCTCTCGTTGTCAGTTTCGAGAGCGGCGCTGCAGACGTATTCGATCCGGGGTTTTTTGCGGCAGTCGAGCGATCTTTTTATCAGTTCGGCATTCCTGACGGCGCTCTTTTTAACGCCGAGCTTCTTCGCGGCGGCGGTAACGAGATCTTTTTTTGTGAAGTCCGGCGGAAGTTTCAGATCGTTTAATAGAATCATAATTATCCGGTTCTGGTCTTGACAAAACAAGACAAAATTTGTAAAATAGTTTGGAATAAAAAACCGTCAACAGCAAAGAACTACTTTGAAAGGACCTTTATAACTTGGAAGCCGCTATATGTTATTTTTATTATAAAGACAGCCCCTCGATGAAGCTTTCAAAATCCATCGCGCCGTACGGCAGCGTGGAGCTTGAAATGCTCAGGAACACAAACGACGCCGTAGACGCGATAAGATGTCTTTTTGAAGCCGCGATACCCGAGAGATTTTTTATTTTTGCCGAGTTGAAATCGCTCAACAAATACT
>JAFTEP010000262.1 GCA_017453605.1 Clostridia bacterium | reverse complement strand
GCGACTGATGAGGGGACACCGCCGCCCGTTTACACTCCGTTCCCCTCGTCTGAGCCAAAGCGAAGACGAAAACGGATCGCCTCAAAAATGCAATAACTCCTCACTCCGCATTATCTACAGCGGTTTTTTCTTTATCTTCGCGAAGGCTCTCGGGTAGGCGGCGGGGGTCGGGCGGCGCTTTTTTATCACGACGAGCGCGCGTCCGGAGGACGCGAAGTCGTTTGCTTCGGCTCTTTCGGCTTCGTCGATGGGGATCCGGTCGAAGACGCCCGGAGAGAGCGAGACGTCTTCGATGCGCACCGTCTCGCCTCCGAGAAGAGCGATCGCGCTTTTTGCTTCTTTCAGCTCCTCCTTGAAGTCCCTGCCCTTCATCGCGATGAAGTGACCGCCGACGGACACGAAGGGCAGACAGAGCTCGCACAGCACGTCGAGCCGGGCGAGGGCGCGGCTGAACACGAGGGGATATCTTTCGCGCTGCGCTCCGCCGGGGAGCGAGAGCTCCTCCGCCCTGCCGCAGAGCGGGGCGACGTTTGATATGCCGAGCAGTTCGCAGGTCTCTTTTAAGGCGTCGGTCTTTTTTTTCGTGGCGTCGAGCATGGTGACCGAAAGCCCCGGCAGAGCGAGAGCGAGCGGGAGCCCGGGGAATCCTCCGCCGCAGCCGACGTCGAGACAGAGCGTCGCTTTTTCAAACAGCCCGGTCTTTATGAGGCTGAGGCTGTCGGCGAAGTGCCGGAGCGACGCGCCCGCCGGATCGGTGACGGAGGTCACGTTGATCTTCGAGTTGAGATCGACGAGCCTGTCGTAGAGCGCCGAGAACTTTTCGGGGTCGATCGCGGCGTACGGCGCGGCGGCGCGGATAAGCGCGATATGTCTTTCTTCGAGCGGCATAATGCCTCCTGTCGGTTATTGCGTGAGCGGATCACACCATTCCCAGAGCTATCAGCAGGACGGTGACGTCGGCGGGGCTGACGCCGGAGATGCGCGAGGCCTGTCCGATGCTCTGCGGACGGAATTTAGATAGTTTCGCCGCCGCCTCGAGACGGAGCCCGCGGATCGCGGAGTAGTCGACGTCCGGCGGGATGAGGCGCGATTCGAGCTTCTTGAACGCCTCGGCTTCGGCCTTCTGGCGCTTGATGTAGCCCGCGTATTTCAGTTCGATCTGCGCTCTGTCGAGGACCTCTTTTTTCAGATCAGGGCGCGTGAGGTCCACGGGCGCGAGATCTTCGTGGCTGAGTTCGGGCCTTCTAAGAAGCTCCGCGACGCTCACGCCCGTGTCGACGGGAGCGCTCCCGCGCGAGGCGAGGATCGCGTTCAGCTCGGGCGCGGGCGAAAGATACGTGTTTTCGGCGCGCTCTATCTCGGCGTCTATGGCGCGAAACGTTTCAAGGCGCTCTGCGTAGCGCGCGTCGTCTATCAGCCCGGCGCGCCTTCCGTGTTCTATCAGCCGCCTGTCCGCGTTGTCCTGGCGCAGCAGAAGACGGTATTCACAGCGGCTCGTCATGATCCTGTAGGGCTCCTCGGTGCCCTTTGTCACAAGATCGTCGATCAGCGTGCCGATGTATGCGTCGGCTCTTCCGAGGCGCATCGGCTCCTCGCCCCTCTGGGCGAAGGCGGCGTTGATCCCCGCGACTATACCCTGAGCCGCCGCCTCCTCGTAGCCGGAGGTGCCGTTGAACTGACCCGCGCCGTAGAGACCGGGGATATTTTTGAATTCAAGAGTCGCGTCGAGCTGGGTCGGGTCTATGCAGTCGTATTCTATCGCGTACGCCGTGCGCATGACCCGCGCGTGTTCAAGCCCCTTTATAGAATGGAGCACCTCGAGCTGGACGTCCTCCGGGAGCGACGAGGAGAGCCCCTGGACGTAGATCTCCTTCGTGTCCCTGCCCATCGGCTCTAAAAACAGCTGATGCCGCGTCTTGTCGGGGAAGCGCATGACCTTGTCCTCGATCGACGGACAGTACCTCGGGCCGGTCGACTTGATCCTGCCGGAATATAAAGGCGAGCGGTGGATGTTTTTTCTTATTATTTCGTGGGTCGTTTCGTTGGTGTAGACCACGCGGCACGGGAGCTGATCTATATGCGCGAACGCCCCGCGGTCGGTGCGGTAACTGAACGGCTGAGGCGGCTCGTCGCCCTCCTGAAGCTCGCATTCGTCCCAGGCGACTGTGTCCGCGTGGATCCTCGGCGGAGTGCCGGTCTTGAAGCGCATGAACGAGACGCCGAGTTTTTTGAGGCTGTCGGTGAGAAAATTCGCCGGGAAGAGATTGTCCGGCCCCGCTGGATAGCTTTCGTCGCCGACGACGATCGAGCCGTTGAGATAGGTCCCGGAGCAGACGATCACCGCACGCGCTTTCCAGACGGCGCCGAAGCGCGTGACGACGTCGAACATATCCCCGTTTTTTCTGACCTCGGTTATCTCAGCCTGCCTCAGAAGAAGCCCGGGCGTGTTTTCGAGCACGCCCTTCATGTATCTGTGGTACGCCTTGCGGTCGGACTGCTGCCTGAGAGAGTGGACGGCGGGCCCTTTTGCGAGATTCAGCATCCTCGACTGCAGACAGACTTCGTCCGCGGCCTTTCCCATCTCGCCGCCGAGCGCGTCGATCTCCATGACAAGGTGCCCCTTGCCCGTGCCGCCCACGGAGGGATTGCAGGGCATATTCGCGATCGCGTCGAGCGAGAGCGTGAAAAGGACGGTGTCTATCCCCATCCTCGCGCTCGCGAGCGCCGCCTCTATCCCGGCGTGACCCGCGCCGATAACGGCGGTCCCGGTCTTGCCGGCAAAAAATTCTTCTGCCATTTTAAGTTCCTTTTATTCGTAATGCAAAATCATAGTCAGCCTGTCGAGCGGATCATTTCCCCACGCAAAATCGCGAGAAAATATCGTCCACGATCTTCTGCGACACTCCTCTGCCGTCCGCTTCGGTGAGAGCGCCGAGCGCGCGTTCGCACGAGGCGCCGGCAGCGTCCTTCAATCCTGAGTCCAGGGCGTCGAGGGCTTCGGTCAGCGCGTCGAGAGCCGCGCGCACGCTCGCCAGCTGTCGCTGTTCGAGGTAGAGCGGACTTTCCGACGCCGCGCCCCCGAGACAGAGCGCTTCTATGCGCTCCAGCAGCCCTTCTTTTCCCTCTCCGGTCACGGAAGAGACGACCGACGGCTCGCCGAGAGAGCGGGCGGCGTCAAGCGTCTCATTTCTCAGCCCGGCGTCGCTTTTCGTGACGACCGGGATCACGCGCTCTCTGCCCGAAAGGCCCGCGCAGAGATCGATGTCCTCTTTCGCGGGCGGCGCTGAGCCGTCGAAGAGCGCGAGAACGAGGGCTTCCGGGTCCTCGAAAACAAGTTTTTTTGCTCTTTCTATTCCTATTAGTTCTATCGCGTCGCGGCTTTTTTCTCTGAGTCCGGCGGTGTCGCAGAGCCTCAGAAGCACGCGACCCGCCTTCACCGGGTATTCGATCACGTCGCGCGTGGTGCCCTCGGCGGAGGTGACTATCGCCTTTTCCTCGCCGATCAGAAGATTGAAAAGACTGCTCTTCCCGGCGTTCGGCTTCCCGGCGATGACCGTGCGCACGCCGTCCATCACCGCCGAGGCGGCGTGGTTTGAGTCGATCAGCGCCCGGCAGTCGTCTGCGCAGTCGGCGACGGCGCGCCGGGTCTCGTCGTCCGAGAGTTCTTCCATATCCTCTTCGGGGTAATCTATCGCGGCGTACAGGCTCGAGACGGTCTTTAAAAGTTTTTCGCTGATCTTTTCGAGCCTTTCTCCGAGCGCGCCGCGCGCCAGAGACGACGCCATGAAAGCCGCCTCGTCGGTCGGGGCGTCGAGCAGACGGGCGATCCCCTCGGCCTTCGAGAGGCTCATCCTGCCGTTGACGACGGCGCGGCGGGTGAATTCGCCCGGGCCGGCCTGGACCGCTCCGGCGGCGAAGACCGCCGAGAGCACAAGCGCCGTGACAGAAGTCCCGCCGTGACAGCCGATCTCGCAGGAATCCTCCCCGGTATATGAATGCGGCGCGGCAAAAAAAGTCAGCAGAACGTCGTCAGCGACCCTGCCGTCCTTCTTTATCAGCCCGTAGTACGCGCGTCTCGGCTCCAATTCGCCGCGCTCTTTGCCGTCGGGAGAGAAAAAGATCTTTTTTATTATATTTTTCGTTTCGTTCCCGCTCACGCGGATCACGGAGATCCCTGCCTTCATCGGCGCGGTCGACACCGCCGCGATCGTATCGGAATACATCGTTGCACCTCTGGTCGTGTTTGGGGTTTTCCCGGGGGCTTTTTTCAAAAAAGCCCCCGGACCCCGAAAAACTTCTGAGTTTTTTTCGGTTTGCGTTATAAAAACAGGTTTTTGTCGGGTATAGGTCGGGTTTTCGTCTTCGCTTTGGCTCAGACGGGGGAGACGGAGCGAAAAATGCTACGGTGTCCCCTCATCAGTCTGCGCGAAAAATCCTCTCGGTCGCTTCGCGTTCTTACCTTTT
>JAFTEP010000261.1 GCA_017453605.1 Clostridia bacterium | reverse complement strand
GCGAAGGGATCGACGAGGTTTGCCGCTCCGACTTCGACCGCCGTTGCTCCGGCGAGCATCATTTCTATGACGTCCCGGGCGTCCGTCACGCCGCCCATCCCGACGACGGGGACCTTCACGGCGTGAGACACCTGCCATACCATCCTCAGCGCGACCGGGAAGACGGCCTTTCCCGACAGCCCTCCGGTGACGTTCGCGAGGACGGGCTTTCTTTTTTTCAGGTCTATCCTCATAGCGAGGAGGGTGTTTATCAGGCTGATCCCGTCCGCTCCGGCGTCTTCGACCGCGCGGGCGATCTCGGTTATGTCCCCAACGTTGGGGCTGAGTTTTACGATCAGCGGCTTGTTTGTCGCCTTCCTCGCGGCCTTTGTGACTTCTCCCGCGGCCTTCGGATCGGTCCCGAAGCTCATGCCGCCTCCGTGGACGTTGGGGCAGCTTATGTTCAGTTCGATCCATCCGACGTTTTCACTTTCCGAGAGCTTTTCGCAGCAGTAAACGTATTCTTCGATAGAAAATCCGCTGACGTTTGCCATCACGGGCTTGTGAAAATAGTTTTTCATCTTCGGAAGGATCTCTCCCGCGACCTTTTCGACGCCGGGATTCTGCAGGCCGACGGAATTTATCATGCCGCCGCCGCATTCGGCGATCCTGGGCGTCGGGTTCCCGAAGCGTTCTGATTTTGTCGTTCCCTTGAACGAGAAGGTCCCGACAAGGTCTATATCCCAAAGCTCGGCGAATTCCTCCCCGAAGCCGAAGGTGCCGCTCGCGGGGATGACCGGATTGTCGAGGGGGACTCCGCAGAGTGTGACTTTCAGTCTGTCCACAGGATCTCCTCCCTTCTCAGCACGGGTCCGTCGCGGCAGATCCTCTTATACCCCGTGACGGTCCTGCACGAACAGCCCATGCAGGCGCCGAATCCGCAGCCCATCCGCTCCTCGAAGCTGAACTGACCGCCGGAGCTTTTTTTATACACGGCCTTCAGCATTGGCTCCGGTCCGCAGGCGAAGACGTATTCTCCGCCCTCCATCGCATCGGTGACAAAGCCCTTTATCCCTTCCGTGCCGTCGGCGGTCGTGACTTTGACCGGGACGCCGAGAGCGGCGAATTCATCCCGGAAGAAAATTTCTCCGGCCGTGTTGAATCCGAGAACGACTCGCGGGGATATCTTTTCTTCTATCAGCTTTTTTGCCAGGAAATACAGAGGCGGGACTCCTACGCCGCCTCCGACGAGGAGCGGGGATCGAGGCGAGAGCGAAAGATCGTATCCGTTCCCGAGCCCGGTCAGAACGTCGAGCGGGCCCGACTTCATCCCCGAGAGGATTTCCGTCCCCTCGCCGACCTTTTTTATTATGAGGGTCAGCTTCCCGTCCGAGAAGTCGCACACGCTTATCGGGCGCCTCAGAAAAAGGGAGCCGATCTTTATATTCACAAACTGCCCCGGTTTCGGGGTCTCCATGCCTTCCGCGTCGAGCGTGAGCATGAAGACCTGATCCGTGAGAGGGACGTTCGAAACGATTTTCAGTAATTTTTGTTCCATTTTTTATCAAGCGTCGATCGTGGAGATCGTGAGCGTCGTTTCCTCGAGCACGTCAAGAAGCACTCTCACGGTGTCGAGGGAGGTGAACATCGTGACATTGTTCTCCGTCGCGAGCCTTCTGATCTCGCGTCCGTCGGAGAGTTCACCCGCGGAGCCGTGGTCGCCGGTATTGACGACGTACGCCACGTGTCCCTGCCTGAGCGCCTCGGGGATCTCGTCGCTGCCTTCGCCGATCTTCTTTAAAACGTGGGTGCGGATGCCGTTTTTCTTTAAGAAATCGGCGGTGCCGCGCGTCGCCTGGATGTTGAAGCCGAGATTGTAGAAGCGCTCGATCAGCGGCAGAGCCTCGATCTTGTCCTTGTCGGCGATCGTCACGAGCACAGTGCCGTAGTTCTGCACCCTCATCCCCGACGCCTGCAGCGCCTTATACAGCGCGCGGTTGAGTTTGTCGTCGTAGCCTATCGCCTCTCCGGTCGACTTCATTTCGGGGGAGAGGTAGGCGTCGAGCCCGCGGATCTTGTTGAAGCTGAACACCGGCACCTTGACGTACCAG
>JAFTEP010000260.1 GCA_017453605.1 Clostridia bacterium | reverse complement strand
GCCTCCGTAAAGCTGTCGTCGGTGTACCATCCGGCGAACTTTCTTCCGTCCTCGGTCGGGGCGGTCCACGCCGACGCGTCGGAGGAGGGTTTATAATTTCCGACTTCTTCCGTATAGACGAATCTCTGCACTGAAACGGTCGCGGCCGCGGGATCGCAGGGGACCGAGAGCACGCCGTCGGCGATCGCCGGAGTGACGGTGACGGTCGCCGCTCCGAGAGCTGCGGCGTTTTTGACTTTAAGCGTCAGAGCGAAAACGTCGCCGTTAAGGTCTGTCGCGGACGCATAAGCGACGGAAGCGAGATCCGCGCCGAAGCTGCTCGAGGACGCCCCCGAAAGAAGCCACGCGCCGTTAATAAGAGTGAAAACGTCCGTGTCGTAATCGAAATCGAGGCTGAGGGTCCCTGCGTCTATCGCGCCGCTGAGCGAGACCGTGAAAACGACCTCGTCTCCCTGGACGGGCTGAGCGGAGTCGGCGGCTATTGTTAGCGCCGCCTGAGGAACGGCTTCGAGCGGACGGTAGGGGATCCCGTCAAGCTCGGTCACTCCGTCTGAGGCAAATAACAGACCGCAGCCGTCGCAGATATAATAGGCGTCCCAGCCCCGGACCGTGTAGGTCGACGCCTGTTCGGGAACGAGAGTCTTTGAGGAGTGTTCGCAGGTCACGCGAAGCGAAGCGGAGGCGGCGGGGCAGGCGACGGTCGTCGAAGAAACGCCGAGCGTGGGCGTGACGGCGACGGTCTTTGCGCCGAATGCGGCGTCTGCTTTGACTCTCAGCTTCAGTCTGAAAACGTCTCCGTTTATATCAGTCGCGGAGGAAAAACCGATAGAAGCGGCGCCGCAGGGGTTTGACAGGCTGTCGAACGACGAGCTTGCCGCCCCGGTCAGCAGCCATTCGCCGCTGACGAGCGTGAAAACGTCCGTCACGTCGTAGTCGAAAGCGAGATTGAGGGTGTTCGCGTCCGGCGCGTCCGTGAGAGAAACGGTGAGCGTCACTTCGTCGCCGGGCTCAAGATTCGATATGGACGCGGCTATTGCCGCCGAAGCGTTGAAGGGATCGGCGCCGGAAAGGACCTCCACGTTGAAGGTCGTCGTGTTTCTGCCGTATGTCACGGTCAGGACCTGAATCCCGGGAACGGAGGAGTCGAAACCCGTGACCATATCGCGGTTGAGCGTCACGGTGATGGAAGTTGAATCGCTGTAGTTGACGGTCAGCTTGCCGCCGGAGGGATTGAAGCTCTCGCCGATCTCGTAGGTCGTTTTGTTCGGCAGGGTCGAAACGCTCATCGACGTGACCGCGTTCGCGTCGTCGATCGGGTTAGACCTGAGCTGGGGATATTTATACAGCGAGTCGGGATACATGATCCACGTGTTAGTGAAATCGAAGCCAACAAATGACGCCTGTTTTCTCATAAGGGCTTCAGAGAGAGAAGTCGCTCCGGTGGAATCGCTCCCCGTCCCGGCAAGGTAGTAGCAGTTGGTGCAGGATTGAGCCGAAATCGCATAGTTGCCGCCGCCGCTTACCGTGCCGACGTTGTAGCAGTTGGTAAGGGTGAAGTTTTTCTGGTACAACCCAACGATTCCAGAACAAGTATTATCATAATAACTAAAACCACTTATATTACCGAGATTGCAGCAGTTTTCTATAGTTGCCTGATAGCTGCTTACCATTCCGCAGATCCCGGAGAATCTCGAATAATACGGCTGATAGCCATTAGCTACCGTTATATTTCCGGCGTTAAAGCACTTTTCGATCTTCGATTGATCACCGTACATTTCACCGACTATACCGCCGATCCAATAATAATACGCTCGTTGTGATACGGTAATACTGCATTTTGAAGCGCAGTTTGAAACGGTTCCGCTCATATCTGCACAAACAGAGCCTAAGTGGATCTCTTTATTGATGTTTGAACTGATATTACCATCTACGGTGAGATTTTTGACTGTTCCGGTGACCTTTGCAAAAACACCCAGAAAGACAATATTCCCTGTTCCCGACGGATAGCTTGTCACGTCGATCCTCAGTCCCGTTATCGAAAAGCCGCAGCCGTCGAATATGCCGGAGAACTCTCCGTTGCCGTAGACGTTGTTGGAGCCGATGGGGTTCCAGCCGTTGCCCATAAAGTCGTAGTCGCCGCCCTCCGCCGTGTCGTCGGTGAGATCGATGTCGTTCATCAGCTTGTAGTTGGCGGCAAGATCGTAGCGGACGTTGTAGAGATCGTCGACCGTGTAGATCTCGTTCCAATCCTCCGCCCACGCCGCGAAGCTGAAGAGCCCGAGCAGCATTGCCGCGCAGAGCACTATACTAAGCGCTTTTTTCAGAGTTTTCATTTTCTTTTCCTCCTGTGTTTTCAGTTTGGGTTTTGATAGAATTAAGAAACGCATCTGCAATAAACAGAGCCGGTCCTTTCGCTTTTTGGTCAGTCAATCTCAATTCAAAGTCTATAACACCGTTTTTGCCGTCATACTTGACCAACCTTAGGTAAAAATTTTTGGATCCCGGATCATATTATACTCAATCTTTGAGTAATTGTCAATACTCAAAATATGAGTATGATAAAATAAAATTTAAATAGAATATTGTAAGATTGATTTTTTATCGTTCGATCTGATCTTATGGTGAAAAAATGGATTATCGGAAGAGGATAAAGGAAATAAGGGAAGACCGCGATCTGACTCAGGCTCAGATCGGGAAACTGCTGAACAAATCTCAGCAGGGGTACAACCATATCGAAACCGGCAGAGCGGAACTGAAGATCGACGATCTTGTGAAGCTCTGCGAGTTTTACTCTCTGTCAGCCGATTATATCATCGGTCTGACAGACGAGCCTTGCAGGCTGAAAAGAACGCGCAAGGTCTGAAAACACCGCTCGAAAAAGTCTGAGCGCCGTCTGAGTCAACAACAAAACAGTTTCATTACTTCATCCGAATTAAACGGATGTTTTTTTATAATTTTTCTCTCCACACCCCTTGACAGGAACGAAAACAAGTGATAGAATTTGATTGTTGAAAGATTGCTCAACTATTTGGCGAAGAGAGGGGGAGAGGAAAGTGACGGACGAAATGCAGTTCTGCTGTGACGGGGTAGTCCACGGGGACGCCGTGGAGGACGTGAAAAAGAAGCTGGAGAGCCCTGAGGATTACGAGGCGCTCGCCGCGCTGATGAAGATGTTCGCGGACAAGACGAGGGTGAACATCCTTCACGCGCTCGAACAGAGGGAGCTCTGCGTCTGCGATCTCGCCTCGCTTTTGGGGCTGACAAAATCGGCAGTGAGCCATCAGCTGAAGGATCTCAGGCTCTCGCGTCTCGTGAAGAACCGCCGCGACGGACAGACCGTGTTCTATTCCCTCGCGGACGATCACGTCGGCGCGATCATCGATCTCGGCTTCGAGCATCTCAGAGAATGAGCGCCGGGAAGAGAAATTTTTACTTTTTCAGAAGTTTTTTGGAGGTACGGAACCTTTTTTTCAAAAAAGGTTTTTGAAAAAGGAGAAACAATGACTAAAAAATTCAAGTGCGTCATCGACTGCGCCGACTGCGCCGCAAAACTCGAACGCGCCGTCGCCGGGATCGACGGAGTGGAAAAGGTCAGCGTGAACTTCATCACGCAAAAGCTCATACTTACCGCGCCGGACGAGCTGATCGACGGCATCGTCGCCGCGATGTTAAAGACCGCTCGCCGCATTGAGCCCGACTGCGAGATCACCGCGCTATGACAAAAAAACAAAAGAAAACGCTCGTCCGGATAGTCGTCAGCGCCGTCCTTTTCGCCGTCCTGCTGGCGCTCCGGGCCTTCGGCGTGACAGACTCCCTCCCCGGATGGGCCGTCTTTGCCCTCTGGCTCGTTCCCTACGCCGTGATCGGCTGGGACGTCGTCTACGCCGCGTTCAGGAACATCATCCGCGGCAACGTGTTCGACGAGCATTTTCTCATGACCGTCGCGACCTTCGCGGCGTTCGCGCTCGGGATCTTCGGAGAGGGCGAATACCCGGAGGCGGTCGCCGTGATGCTGTTCTATCAGGTCGGCGAATTCTTCCAGAGCCTCGCCGTCGGCAGATCGAGACGGAGCGTCGCTTCTCTGATGGAGCTCGCGCCCGACGTCTGCTTTATCGAGACGGAAGACGGCGTCGCCGAGCGCGATCCCGATGAAGCCGCGGTAGGCGATATAATGGTGATCCGTCCCGGTGAAAAGATCCCGCTCGACGGAGAGGTGATCGAGGGCGAGAGCTTCATCGACACTTCCGCGCTCACCGGGGAATCGGTGCCGAGGCGCGCCGCGCCGGGCGACGCGCTCGTCAGCGGCTGCGTCAACGGGAGCGGACTTTTGCGCGCGCGGATCACGAAGGAATACGAAAACTCGACCGTCGCCAGGATCCTCGATCTCGTCGAGAACGCCGGGAGCCGCAAGGCGAAGATCGAAAACTTCATCACTCGCTTTTCGAGAGTCTACACGCCCGCGGTCACCGTCTGCGCAGTCCTTCTCGCCCTTGTCACTCCGCTTCTGGGCGGCACTGTCGGAGAGGGCGTCAGACGTGCCTGCGGATTTCTGATCGTTTCCTGCCCCTGCGCTCTGGTGATCTCGGTCCCGCTCGGCTTTTTCGGCGGGATCGGCGCCGCATCCCGCGCGGGAGTGCTGATAAAGGGCTCGAACTTTATGGAAGCCGCCGCCGGGATAGACACGGTCCTCTTCGACAAGACCGGCACTCTGACAAAGGGCGAGTTTGCCGTCAGAACGATAGATCCCGCGCCGGAGAGCGGGCTTGAAAAAGACGATCTTCTCGGGATAGTCGCCGCCGCCGAGGCGCGCAGCACCCACCCGATCGCGGCGTCGATACTCGCCGCCTACGGCAAAGCGCCTGACGCCGCGAAGATCGGCGATCTCAGCGAGATCCCCGGAAAAGGGATCAGCGCGAGTTACGGCGGCAAAAAGCTTCTCGTCGGAAACGCCGCCCTGCTCGCCGAAAGCGGTCTTGCCGCTCCCGAAGCGCCGGAGGACGGCACGGCGGTGTTCGCGGCGCTGGACGGAAAATATCTGGGCTGCATCGTCATTTCCGATTCCGTCAGGGAGGAGGCCGCCGGAGCGATCGGCGAGCTGAGAGCTCTCGGCGTGAAAAAGACGGTCATGCTCACGGGAGACAACGCCCGGAGCGCCCGCGCCGCCGCGGATGCCGCCGGGATCGACGAATATCGCGCGGGGCTCCTTCCCGCCGACAAGGTCGCCCAGGCGGAGAGTTTATCGAAGGCGAGCCCCGGCAGGATTGGATTTGTCGGCGACGGCGTGAACGACGCGCCGGTGCTGGTGATCTCCGACGTGGGCTTCGCGATGGGCTCGATGGGAAGCGACGCGGCGATAGAGGCGGCGGATATCGTGATCATGAACGACGACCTCAAAAAACTGCCGTTCGCGATCCGGCTTTCCAAGCGCACGGTCGGGATCGTTCGCGCGAACGTGATCTTCGCGCTCGCCGTGAAGGGCGTCATCCTCGTCCTGAGCGCGCTCGGAGCCGCGTCCATGTGGGCGGCTGTCTTCGGCGACGTCGGTGTCGCGATGCTCTGCATCCTCAACTCCCTGCGGCTCATCATTTCCGGCGACAGAGCGAAAATATAAGAAAAATGAAGCTGATAAAGTCAAAAAAAGGCGTTCTCTCGTTGACGGGAGGGCGCCTTTTGTGATACAATAGACTGATAAAAATCGAGGGAGGGCTTATGGAGATCGTCAAATGGGTCATCGCGGCGTTTGCCGTGCTCGGTGCGCTTGACAGACTGACGGGCTCGCACTTCGGGCTCGGAAAGGAATTCACCAAGGGCGTGACCGTCACCGGGACCCTCGCTCTGACGATGACCGGGATGATCTGCCTTGCTCCCGTGCTGTCTCGCTGGATGACTTTTCTTTTCTCCGGCGTCTGCGGGGCAGTCGGACTCGACCTGTCGTTCATCGGCGGCTTTTTGCCCAACGACATGGGCGGCGCCGTGATGGCAAGAGAGCTCGCCGTCGATCCCGCGCTCGGCGTGTTCAACGGCCTTGTCGTTTCGTGCATGATCGGCGGAACGGTCTGCTGGACCGTCCCTCTCGTTCTCGGCGCCGCGAAGAAGGAAAACCACCGCGACATCCTTCTCGGCCTTTTGTGCGGGATCGCGACGATCCCGGTCGGCTGTCTTGTCGGCGGGATCATGCTCGGCATCCCGTTCGGGACGCTGGTCTTCAATATGCTTCCCGCGCTCTTTATCGCCCTTATCTGCTGCGCCGGTCTGAAATTCGCCCCGGATCTGAGCTGCAGGATCTTTTCCGTGATCGGAAAGGCTATAGAGATTTTGATCCTTATAGGGCTCACTCTCGGCGTGATCGACGCGCTGACCGGAGTCAAGGTCTTCGAGGGACTCGCTTCGATCAAGGACGCCTTCGGGATCATCGCGGACATCCTGGTGATCCTGGTCGGCATCTTCCCGATGATCGCGCTTTTGTCCCGTCTTCTCAAAAAGCCCTTCGCCGCGCTCGGCAAAAAACTCGGGATAACAGAACTGAGCGTGACGGGGCTCATCACGACCCTTGCAAACAGCATCCCGACGCTCACGGGGATGGATAAACTCGACAGGCGCGGTCGCGTTATAAACGCGGCGTTCAGCGTTTCCGCGGCGTTTGTCATCGGCGATCACCTCGCCTTCACGGCGGCGTTCGAGCCCTCGGCTCTCGGAGCGGTGATCGCGGCAAAAGTCGTCAGCGGCGTCTTCTCGCTGATCCCGGCGTTCATTCTGTGCCGGAAGATCCCGCGGGAAAATGAAAGATCAATCAGTGCGCCTCAGCGCGCGGAGGATGAAAAGG
>JAFTEP010000259.1 GCA_017453605.1 Clostridia bacterium | reverse complement strand
TGCTTCGAGCGCCGCCGGAGACTTCGTTTTCAGATACTTCGTCGGCTCATCCTCTCCGCGTAACGAGCTGAGAGGCGTGACCGCCGCATACACAAAGGCGGCTCAGGAGGCGTTCAGGATCTTCAGCTCGGATCAGAGCTTCGACGGCGTTTCGAACCTCTACACCGTCAACCACAGCCCGAACGAAAACGTAAAGGTAGATCCCGCGCTCTACTCGGCGCTCTCCGTCCTGCAGTCGCACGAAAGGAAGGATCACCTCCTCGCCCCGATCTTTCTGCAGTACCGCGGAGTGTTCGGCGCAACGACAGACGAGGAGGCGGAGGTCTTCGATCCCGCTCTCGACCCCGACGCGGCGGATTACGTCCGCGGGCTCGAAAGGTTCATCCTCAACGGAGCCGTCAGGCTCGTTCTTTTGCCGGACGACACGGTCCGGCTCGAGGTCGACGGCGAGTATCTCGACTTTGCCCGGAGGGAGGGTCTGAGCGCGTTCGTCGATCTGTGCTGGATGAAAAACGCATTCGTCGCCGACTATATCGCCGACCGCGTCCTTGCCGCCGGGTTTTCCGCCGGTTATCTCGTGAGCTCCGACGGCTTCGTCCGGAGCCTCGGGGAAGAGAGTCTGACCACCTACAGATTCGTGCTGAAGTCCCGCGATGGAAGTGTGGTCGGCAACGCCGCCCTGATCGACGCCGAGAACGTCCTGAGCTTTGTTTATCTCAAGGATTACACTCTCGCAAACGATCGCTTCGATTATTATTTTCAGTATTCCGACGGCAGAACGGTCACGCCTTTTTTCGATCCGTCGGACTGCCGGCCCAAGTGCGCCGTGAGCGATCTTGCCGCTGCGTCCCGGACCCTTTCCTGCGGAGAGCTCGCCGCGTCCTGCGCCGGAGTCTATATCTCCGAACTCTTTTTGCCGGAGGCCGAGGGCGTCTCGTTCGCCTGCGCTGAAGGCGGCAGAGTCATCGTGACGCCCGGCGTAATGACCGTTGCCGAACTAAGCGACGGATTCACTCAATGATCCTCGGGAGGAAATCATGAACAAAAAGACGGTCGCACAGATCCTGAAGGAGACTTCCTACGTCCGCATGGGCGGCACTCCCGAGGAATTGAAAACCGCTGAATATCTTGCCGGGCTCTGTGAGCGCCTCGGTGTAAAAGCGAGGCTCGAAAGCTTCGAAGTGCAGATGGGTTCGGATATTCTGGCCTCGCTTTGCGCCGACGGCAAAGAGATCCCCTGCCGCGGCTACCGCTGCTGCGCCGACGCGGACTTGACGGCGCCCCTCGTATATCTGCCGGACGTCTCTCCCGCGTCTCTTGCCGCCGCGAAGGACAGCGTCGTCCTACTTGACAGCGGCTTCGGGTACTTTTTGTATCACGATCTTGTGGATAACGGCGCAAGAGGCGTCATCACCTACGACGGCGGAGTTTTCTTTGAGGACAGCGACGTCGATCTGAAAGAGCTCAGGGACTACGTCGCCTGCGGCGACAAGCTCCCCGCCGTCAGCATCAATGCCAAGGACGCCCTCGCTCTTGTCAAAAACGGCGTGAAAGAAGTCAGCCTCAAGGTCTCGCAGAAGGTCTATCAGGGCTCTTCTCAGAACGTGATCGCCGAGATAGAGGGCAAAAACGGGCTCTGGATCACCTTCACCGCGCACTACGACAGCACCGCGCTCTCCGTCGGCTCCTACGACAATATGTCCGGCTGTATCGGACTTTTAGTGATAATGGAGGCGCTGAAAAAGACCGCTCCCCACAGCTACGGTCTGAGGTTCATCTTCTGCGGCAGCGAGGAGAGGGGGCTTCTCGGCGCGAAGGCTTACGTCAAAGCGAATCCCGACGAGATCGCCCTCACCGATCTCGATATAAACCTCGATATGATCGGTACCTATATGGGAAAATTCTGTGCGACCTGCTCCGCCGAGAACGATCTTGCAGGGTATTTAAGATATATGGGCGCGGAGCTTTCTTTTCCCGTCAACCCGAGGCAGGGGGTACATTCGAGCGATTCCACGCCCTTTGCCGACGCCGGAGTTCCGTCCGTGACCTTTGTCAGGCGCGCGCCCGTCTCTCAGGCGATGATCCACAACCGCTACGACACGCGGGACGTCCTCAGCGAGGCTCAGATCATCGCGGACGGGATTTTCGTCGCCGAGTTCGCGCGCCGTATGGCGGACAGCGCCCGTTGTCCCGTTTCCCGTGAGATACCCGAGAGCGTCAAAACCGAGCTCGACGAGTATCTTTTCAGAAAGAGAAAGAACTGATGTTTTTCATTTCCTCGCAGCAAGACCTTGAAAGCGCCGTCGAAGAATACGGTGTGGTGCCGTTTTTCAAGAACTCCCTGAAGGGCTTTTCGATCAGCGAGAACGTCGATCCAAAGGTGTGGTTCGGGGATTCGGATGGCGTCTGGGAGTGGAAGGGCCCGGTGATAAGACGGACCGGATGCGCGTACGGCAAGTTTTTTGAAAACAAGGCGGCTTTCGTGAGCTTAGAGGCGTTCATCCATCTTGCGAACTACCGCCGCGACGGCTACGATTTCGACGCCCGCTTCGACGACGGGCTCGCGTCCTTCAGGGACAAGGAGCTCTTCGAACTCGTCGACGCCAACGCTCCCGTCCTCTCAAAAACTCTTCGCGCCGCCGGAGGCTACGTCAAGGGAGGCAAGAAGGGCTTCGAAACGATCCTGAACCGCCTGATGCACCAGTGCTACGTCGTCGTCGACGATTTCGTATACCTCACGGACAAAACGGCGAGCCCTACGGCTGGGGAGTCGCAAGCTACAGCACCCCCGAAAAAGTGATGGGGGAGGAATTTTCCTCGCGCGTCTACTCCTGCTCACCCGAAGAATCGCGGGAATATCTTCTCGGGCTTCTCGAAAGATCTTCCGGTATTTCCGACAGGGACCGGCTATCGCGCTTTCTTAGCTGAGCGCCGCGTTTCCGGCGATTTTTGTTCACATTTTCTCTATTTTTTGTCTTTATCTTTGTGATATACTTTCGGCAGTTATTTCAAGAAGGGGTATTATATGGAAACTCTAAGCCTTCAAACCTTCACCGGCGAGCGCGCGCTATTCGCCTCTCGCTCGAAAAAGATCAGCGAATGTATCTTCGACGGCGGTGAATCGCCTCTTAAGGAGAGCGAGGATATCGAGATCGAAAAGACGATGTTCAGATGGAAGTATCCCCTCTGGTACTGTAAAAACGTCAGCGTCAGGGACAGCGTTTGGTTTGAAATGGCGCGCGCGGGAGTCTGGTACAGCGACGGCGTCACCGTTTCCGATTCCCTCGTCAAGGCGCCCAAGAACTTCCGCCGCTGCAAGGGTCTCACCCTGCGCGATACAGTCTTCACCGACGCGAAGGAAACTCTCTGGAGCTGCGAGGACGTCACACTCGACAGCGTCAGCGTCAAGGGCGACTACTTCGCGATGAACTGCACCGGAGTCAAGGCGAAAGATCTCGTACTCGACGGGAACTATTCCTTCGACGGTGCAAAGAACGTTACGGTCGAGGATTCGAGGCTCGTCACAAAGGACGCGTTCTGGAACAGCGAGAACGTGACTGTCAGAAATTCCTTCATCACCGGGGAATATCTCGGCTGGAATTCCCGCGACCTCACGCTCATCGGCTGCACTATAGAGAGCCTTCAGGGGATGTGCTATATCAAAAATCTCAAAATGATCGACTGCAGGCTCATAAACACGACTCTCGCGTTTGAATATTCCGACGTCGACGCCGAGATCACGACGGGCGTCGAAAGCGTCCTCAACCCCTCCTGCGGCACTATCAAGGCGGGATATATAGGAGAACTCATCGTCGAACCGGACAGAGTCGATCCAAATAAGACGCGCATAATCTGTTCTGAGATAAAGACACGTTCCGACAGACCGGAGTGGCTGAGATGAAGTTTGACTTTGACAGAGAGATCGACCGCTTCGGCACAGACAGCGTGAAATGGGACGTCGGCGAAAACGAACTGCCGATGTGGGTCGCCGATATGGATTTCCGGACCGCGCCCACGGTCATCGACGCGCTCGAAAAGCGCCTATCGCACGGAGTTTTCGGCTACACCCTTGTCCCCGACGCCTGGTACGAGGCATATATAAACTGGTGGAGGGACCGCCACGGCGTGACGTTTGAAAAGGACTGGCTCGTCTTCTGCACGGGCGTCGTCCCGGCGATCTCGTCGATGGTCAGAAAACTCACCTCCGTCGGCGACAGCGTCGTGATCCAGACCCCGGTCTACAACATCTTCTTCAACAGCATCCTCAACAATTCGCGCCGCGTCCTCGAAAGCCCGCTGATCTATTCCGGCGGCAAATACAGAATGGACTTTTCGGACCTCGAAGAAAAACTCTCGGACCCGAAGACCACGCTCATGATCCTCTGCAATCCGCAGAACCCCGTCGGAAAGATCTGGGACAAAGACACGCTCGCGAAAGTCGGCGAGCTCTGCTTTAAGCATAAAGTGACCGTCATTTCCGACGAGATCCATTGCGACCTGACTTCTCCCGGCGCGTCCTACGTTCCGTTCTTCTCCGTCAGCGAGACCTGTCGCCGTATCGGCGTCACCTGTGTGGCGCCTACAAAGACTTTCAATCTCGCGGGACTTCAGACCTCCGCGGTCGTCGTCGCCGATCCCGATCTCAGAAAGAGGGTCGACCGGGGTCTCAACACCGACGAAGTCGCCGAACCCAACGCCTTCGCCGCCGTCGCCGCGGCGGCGGCTTTCAGCGGGGGCGGGGAGTGGCTGGACGAGCTCAGAGAGTATCTTTATCTTAACCGCCTGCTCGTCGCCGATTTTGTTTCTTCCGAGATCCCCTCGCTCCGCCTCGTCGACGGGAACGCTACCTACCTTCTCTGGGTCGACGTCTCGTCCCTCACCTCCGACGCGAGGCTCTTCACCGATCACCTGCGCCGCACGACAGGGCTTTTCATCACTCCCGGAAACGCTTACGGCAAGGGAGGCGAACACTTTGTCCGCATCAACGTCGCCTGCCCGCGCTCGAGGGTCCTCGACGGACTGAAAAGACTCAAAAAGGGCGCCGAAAGCTTTGTAAGAGGATAAAATTTCACCCGCCGGAGCTCTTGGTCTCCGGCGGGTCGTTATATAGACTTCTTTTCAGCTCATTTCACGATCACGGAAACGCCGTCCGGGATCGCGGTGACGCTGAATTTTTCTTTTTTCAATAGCTTTCCGGCCTTTTCAAGCGCTTCTTCGAGCGAATGTGCGGGGATCATGTGGAGCTTTTCGACCGTTTGGTCGTCCATCCCGGAAACGAAGATCACTCTCGCCTTCTCCAAAACTCTGATGAAGATCTGCGTCTGCCACTGGTCGGGTTGGGTCTGATCGCGGCGACGGGATAAAAACAGAGCCATCGTCTTTTTGATGTCCGGCTCGTCGGCGAGCTGATGATAGAAGCCGTCGCCGCCGACTCCGTCGTTCGACGCGGCAAGCATGATAATCACGCCGTCCTGCTTCACCGCGGCCTCCGCCGCCGTCATCCCCTTTACCGCCTGATAAACGTTCTGATCCAGAGGATAGCCTCCGTTGGTGCTTATCACGACGTCCGCGGGCTCGGCTGACGCGCCGCAGTATTCCGTGAGAAAATCGCAGCCAGCCCTGTGCGCCGCGAAGGGATCACCCGCGACGGCGTGGATGACTTTTTTGTGCGGATCGAGAACGACGTTGACTATATACTTCAGTCCCGCCGCTTCTGCGGCCCAGAGCATATCCCGGTGGATCGGATTGCCCTCCAGCACTCCCGTTCTCGCCCTCGGGTGCGCGATGAACTCCGAGCAGTGGTTTGCGAGCACGGTCTTTCTCGCCGCGACTCCGGGCAGAACGCTCTTTCTGCCGCCGGAGAATCCCGCGAAGAAATGCGGCTCGATGAAGCCCTCGGCGACGAGAAGGTCCGCTTCGGCGGCGATGCGGTTTATTATGCAGTCTCCGCCGGAGGGAAGCTTTCCGAGAAGGACGAGGTTTTTCTCGTCGTCGCAGTCGTGAACGACGATGCGTTCGTTCTTTACGATCTCCCGCCCGAACTTGTCCTCAAGTTCGGCGAGCGTCGTTCCTCTGTGACAGCCCGTGGCAATCAGGATCGTCACCTCGGCGTCCGGCGATCCCGCCCTGATCTTTTCAAGCATCGCCGGAATGATGATCTTCGACGGCACCGGGCGCGTGTGATCGCTTGCGATGATGACGACGTTCTTCTTGTTCTTTGCGAGTTCTTCGAGCCTTGCTGAGCCGATCGGGGAGAGCATGGCATCTTTTACGAGTTCATCCCCCGACTTTTTCGGATCGTAGAGCGCGAGCTTTGATTCTAAGACTTTCGCGTCTTCACTGAGCTCGGCGCAAAGAGAGGTCTTACCGTATGGAAAACTGATCTTCGGCATGATCTTCACTCATTTTGTGAATCTGATCCTGTGGAACAGATTCCAGATGTCGAAGTTTCTCTCGATATAGACTTCTCTTTCGGAATAGTGTTTTCTGCACTCGTCCCAGATCTTTGCGGCGCCTTCAAAGTCGAGATCTACAAGCTTTGCGCACATGAGCGCGGTGTCCCTGATGTATCTCAGGCTCTCCTGCAGGACCGTCCACGAAGCGGTCTCGCAGCGAACGGTGCAGATGCGGTTTTCTTCCGCAGTCTTTTCAAACTCTTCGGCGATCCTTGCAGCCTCTTCAAGCTTTTTGCCGAAGCCCTCGGCTTTCAGCTTTTTGAGATACTCTTCGTCGGGATGGCGCAGCTTTGAGAGGATAAAATAGAGCTTTTCGTATTCCTCAAGATCGCAGATCTTTTCAAGGAAATTGAGCGCAGTGCGCCACTTGTCCCCGAACGCGTGTGAAAAATAGTCGTCTCTCAGTTCTTCAAACGATCTTGATGAATCGAACAGCGTTTCTCCGTAGACGTAGAAATTCAAACCCGTGGGGAAGTAGCTTCTCTGGCTTCCGTCCTCGACTATGCCCATAAGGCCGTGCTTTTTGAGTCCCTGAACGTCTTCCCAGATCCTTTTTGCTATTTTGAGATTGCCCGGATCGAGATACTGGACGTTGCAGAAGTGGTACTCATAGCAGAACACGTCGCCCTTCCAGACTTCCTTCCACTTTTTTAAGAAGCCGAGACCGACGCTCATCCCCTTCGGGAATTCGCTCTTGTTCAATTCGTATTTCGTCACGCCCTCGGTGTCGGCGTCGAACAGATAGCTTTCGGTGTAGAGCCTCGTTATCGGCGCGAAGAGCAGGGTGAAGCGCTTCGGATTGAGGATTTTCGCCGTCTCAGGCGGCCAGAACAGATCGACGTATGCCAAAAACACGACGTGCGTGTCGAGACCTCTTTTGGTCATCTCGGCGTCGATGTCGTTCATCAGAGTCAGATACCAGTCGGTCGGAGTCTTCCTGCGGCAGTTCGGGCACTCGCAGTAGTTGTGAGCGGCGTCCGCGAGCCAGACGTGGAGAAAATCGACGCAGTTTTCGGTCTGGGCGTAATCGCTGATGTAGTTTGCCATTATCTTTCTCGTCTCGGGATTTGAAAGACAGACGTTCGTGTTCAGCGCGACGCCGTTATGCAGTCCGCGCACGCCGTTCAGCTCGGCGAGGTACTGTCTCGATCCCTCGGGGATGGCGGCGTTTTCGTCCTCGGTCTTCGTCCAGCCGTTCGTGCTCGAGATCCCGAAGGGCTCCGCGGTCCAGCCGTGTCCCATATCGTGCAGGTGCAGACCTCTCTTTTTGATCTCCGCCTCGCACTGTCTCTTCCACTGGAGCACCGTCTGAGGGGAGACCGTCTCCTTTTTGCGGCAATCGCTGTCCTTGTGGTCGTAATAGCTTCTGTAGTAGTATTCCGGGATGTCGAACTCGATCATGTAGGTGTTCATGCCGATCTTCGGCGTGAAGTCGATCGTTTCCAGCAGATCCTGCTGGAATTCCGCGCCCTCGTTGCACTGACCTCTGTAGCGGTGATCCGCTTTCTTTCTCAGTTTTACTTCCGGCAGCTTCTCGATCACCGGGATCCTCTCTCCGTCCACGCCGGGGAAGAGCCAGCGGCATCCGCATTCGCGCAGGAATCTGTAGACCGCGATCAGCGTCGCGATCGGGTTGGAGCCCGCGATGACGCCTCCGTCGTCGTTCGCGTCGATATAAACTATATCGTCGAGCGCGGCGTCCTCGGCGTCCGAGACGTCGAGACCTATTGTCTGCATCAAACCGATCCTGAAGCCGCTTTTCGCTTCCGGATCGAACTGCACAGACGCCTCGCTCCTGCGGGGCATCATCATCCTCAGGTATTTTTTCAGTTCCTCGGCTGCAAAAAACGTCGTACTGTCGGCATTGAGCACATTGATCTTCATTGTTTCTTCTCCGTTCTAGAGTTTATTTGTTTATTTCCGGCGGGGACCACCGCTTTGAAGAAGCCGTCCCCGGCGCATTTTATGAGTGTCTGCAGCGCTGTCTTCAGCGCGGCTTTTGTGGGTTTGTCGAGATTTTTGACCGACCTGAGCGCCGACGCGGCGCTGTCGATGCGGTTTTCTCCGAGCTGCTTCAGGGTCGAGACGTCGTTTACGGAAAGGATGCGGTATATCGCGTCGGTAAATCTCTCGAATTGCTCTCTGTCGAGTTTTTCCGACCATTCCCTGAGCGCGTCCTTGATCACGAGGCTCGTTTTCTCTATAGCCTTGCGTTTCACAAATTTCGTTCCCGCGACTTCCCAGGAATAAAGATCGTGCTGCCAGAGGATGTTTTTTTGCGTGCTGTGAACGATCTCGCATTCTTCGCGCCTGTCCATAAGAAGCCCCACGACCGACGACTGCGGGACAAAAGTCCTTGTGAGGGGCACGACCTGTGAGTATTCCGGGCTGTCCGTGATCTCCCGGGGAAAACCGGGTCCGTCGTAGTTGAAGACGGCCTCTATCCTTTTTCTGACGCTTTCCTCGCAGAACGAGGCGGCGTAGATCGCGACGTTGCCGCCCTTCGAGTGACCGCAGACGATGAGCTTTTTGACGCGCCTCGATCTCTCGCCGTTCAAAAATCCCGCCGCGAGCGTCTGAGAGGGGACGGGGCTGAGAAAGCCCATATTCAGGTCTTCCTTCCAGCCTATCAGCGTGTCGTCAGTGCCTCTGAACGCCGCCGCCCGGGTGTTTGGGTCTATATCGAGTGTGATCGCGCCGAACTGCGTTTCTTCGGCGGCGTCGAACCTGCTCTCGAAGCGCCCGACCTTCAGCTCCGAAAACCTCGGGGACTCTTTCAGAGTCTGAATGAACTCAAGATCGTCCTCGAGCAGAAGGCGCTCTTTAAGGGATCCGTCGGAAAGCATTTCTTCCATACAGCTCCCGAGTGTCTTGCCGGAAGGCTTTTTTACCAGTTCGAACGGAAGATACGTTATGCGCGAAACTATCGCTCCGTCGACCTCGTTGAAGGAGCTCGAGGAGAAACTCAGATCGCCTCTCCACAGCAGGTAGTCGATGATGTTTGACGTTTGTTTTTCCATTTCACTCTACCAAAAAAGCCCGAGTTGAAAATGATCTGCGCGAGCTGAAAAGTCAGGAATACTGTTTTGTAACTGCGTTGAGAGGCACGACGTCAAACGGCTCGCTTATCAGCTCGGTGCCGTCCGTCGAACAGATCGTGAGCACGACGCGGAAACGCTCCGGCGCCGACTCGAAGTAGCTTACCTCGACTTTTGCGCCGAGGCCGTAAGTATAGGCGGAGCTGCTCAGAAGCCTGTTCACCTCCGTTTCTGACCCGAGCGCGAGCTCTCCGTATTCGCGTCCCGAAGGGATCACCCTAAAGCTGCTCAGATCGAGCGTCGAGGCGTAGTTCTGGCTGAAAAACTTATCTACCCGCCGCGAGCCGTCGGTCTTCGCTTCGCCGAGCACGACGGTTTTAGTGTTGGCAAGTTCGTTTTTTATCACATTCTGGAGTGTCGAATAGAGCACCTTTGATTCGGAGCGCATCATCGACTTTGAGAAGCTCGTACTCGCGAACAGAACGCCGGTCACCATCGCTCCGCTGACGAGAACGAGAAGAAGCGTTGCGATCAGCATTTCGGCGAGCGAGACGCCTCGGCGGCTCTTCGCTTTCGCTTTAAGGCGCCGGAACATAGTCGTATTCATAATAGCAATAGCCTTCTTCGTCGTAACGGAACATATTGGCGGTGAGAGTGACCGTGTGATCGGTAGACCCCGCAGTGTATTCTATGTTGACGGTGATCTCTCCCGCGTCTTCGGGCGCGGATTCGATGACGAGGTTTATCTCGTTATGCTTTATCGCTTCGTTCGCTTTTGCGGCGGTCACGACCGCGGAGGCGAGGAAGAGAAAAGTCAGAGAGATCATGAGGATGGCGATGAGCGTTTCCGTGATAGATTCGCCGCTCTTTGAACAAAGTCTTTTCATTCCGCACCCTCCTTCGTGGACATCGTGACCCTCCAGGAGATGTGGTCGGTCGGAGGTTCGGACTGACGGGAGGCGGAGGCGGTCAGATACAGCTTCATATCGCTGCCCTCATAGGTGAGGACGGCGCTTATCTTGTAGCTGTCCTCGGGCGCGCCGCCGGGGATCTCCGTCTGGTCAGGGATGATCGAAAAGTCTGCGCTGACAGGCCTGAAGATCCCGCTCGCGTCTTCGGGATCTATTGTGAACGCCGAATGATAGGGGTCGCTTCCGCCGGAAGCGACGGCTCTGCGGACGGCGTTTTCTATTATCCCGGCAAACGGACCCTGCGCCGAGACCGTGATCTCGGGAAGTCCCGTTTCGCTGTTCGTGCCGGTCGTCACGTTGCAGAGCGTGTTTTCAAGACATTCCTTTATCAGCTTTCCGGCGGAGGTCAGAGAGAGGTAGTCCTGCTCCCAGACCTTGTCGTCGTGAAGCCTTTTTGCCGTGGTGACGGAGGCGTCGAGAATTAGGACGCTGACCATCGTCGCCGTCAACAGAAACAGCAGAGCGTAGATCACCGCCGCGCCTTTGCGGCTGCGGAGTTTCTTGAGCGCGTTCATTCCGACGCCTCCTTTCGTTTTTTGTTTTTCGGGGATATCAGCCGTAGATCTCGGCGGGCTTGACGAGCGTGACGGAGTAGTCCGTCGCTTCGCTGCGCTGTGTGCCCTGGATGTTTCCGACGAAGATCATCTGTCCGTTTCCGGTCGCAATTCGGTTCTCGATCAGATCGTGGTAGTTGTTATTGTATGCCGCGTCGGTCGCGTGCAGGGCCTCCGTGAAGGTGAGCTCTTCGCCGGGCGCGTCGTAAGCGTTGCTCAGGAACAGACCGTCCTTCGAGAGTCTGACGGTGACGTATTTTCCGTCGCCGTAGAACCTCTCGACGTTCTTCTGAGCGAGCATTTCGGTGACGCGGAGCACGGTGTTGGAGTTGTTGTTTCTCGGATAGGTGAGGTGGAACGCCGACTGATTCTTGTTGAAGTTATACAGATCCTGCCAGCTCAGACCGAACGAGATGACGTTCTGCTTCAGCTGAGTTCCTTTGTGGAGCCGCATCGTGACTTCGATGTAGTCTCCGAGATCCCAGTTGACGTTCGGGATCGCCTTGTTCCAGCCTCCGGCGAGCGCGAGATCGGCGGCGTCGGGAGTGTAGTCGACGGAATTTGCGGTCGTCGTCCACTTCGCGTAGAGCGTCACGCCGGGTCTCAGGACTCCGTCCGTCACGAATCCGTCGACGTTGTCGGCTTCGAGCGCGCCCCAATCCTTGAGGACCTTGACGTATTCGTCGCTCGAGTTGAGTCCGTACCAGCCCTCGAAGGTATATCCGTAGCTGTAGAGACCCGAAGGAGCGGTATATCCGGCGGGAGCCGACGAAGTCGCGAAGTCTGTCGAGTCGAATTCCGTCGTCACTCCGTCGCTGACAAGATAGACCTTTGTGGGCACGTTCCAGTGTCCGTAGAGCGTCTTGTCCTCGGTGATCGTGATATACGTTCCGTCGGTGTAGCCTGCGACCGCCGCGGCGACAGTGCCGTCCGCGTTGAGGACAAGCTCTCCGCCGTCCGCTTCGGTGTACCAGCCGAGAAGCGTGCAGCCTTCAAGATCGGGCGCGGCGTAGCCTTCGGGAACGCTCACGTTTTCGCCTGAGATCGGATATTCGATCGTTCCCGTGCCGGGCAGATTGACGTTGAGGATGAGCGCGGGGATCTTGGTCCAGTGCGCGTATAGCGTCTTGTCTTCGGTGAGGGTGAAGTGAGTTCCGTCGGTGTAGCCCTCTGCCGCTTCGGTGATCGTGCCGTCCGCGTCGAGGACCTTCGTTCCGTCGGATGCCTCGGTGAACCATCCGTCGAAAACGTATCCCGTCCTGTCGGGCTCGACGTATCCTGTAAGCTCGGTGACCGAGGCGTCGGGGATATTGAAGAGCTGCGGCTCGTCTGTCGGATCACCGGTATTCGCGTCGAGAGTGAGTACGGGGATCTTGTACCAGTGCGCGTAGAGGGTCTTGCTCTGAGAGAGCTCGAAGTGGAGCACGTCGTCGAACGCGGTGTAACCCGCGACGGTCCCGGCGATCGTGCCGTCAGGATTGACGGTGAGCGTTCCGCCGGAAGCATCGGTGAACCATCCTTCAAAGATATATCCGTCCCTGTCGGCGGGCGCGGCGTAGCCGGAAAGCTCCGTCACGAACGCTCCGTCGGGTATCACAAAGACCTGCGGGACGTCGGAGGGGTCGCCGGTGTTTGGATCGAGTGTGAGCTTCGGGATCTCGCGCCAGTGAGCGTAGAGAACGCGATCCTCTGTTGGCGAGAAGACGGCGAAGGTCGTGTAGCCCGGGATGGCGTTTGCGATCGAAGCGTCCTCGTTCAGGATCTTGATGCCGTCGTCGGCGGCGGTGAACCAGCCGACGAGGATATAGCCTTCTTCTTCGGGCTTGGTGTAGCCTTCGAGGGTCTCGGTGAATCCGCTTATGACGCTGAAGACCTGGTCGGGATCTGCCAAAGAGTTGTTCGAACGGAGTGTGACGGTGAAGCTTGCGCCCCATCTTGCGTAGAGAGTCACCGTCGCGCCGTCGGTATCGGAAAGATTCATCACAGCTTCCGCGTCGGCGTGGGCGACAGTTCCGCCCGAGCGCAGGGACCAGCCCATGAAGATGTGGCCGGGTCTTGTGAACGTGTTTGCAGTCAGCGTCTGCGCCTCGTCGTAGACGAACGTCATCGGCGCCATCGTCTGATCCGTGGTGAACGCGGGATCGAAGACCACCGTGTAGCCGATCGGCGCCCAGAGGGCGGTGAAATCCGCGTCGCCGTTGACAAGATAGCTTTCGCCGGGCTGGCAGACTGTTCCGTTGAGGTCTTCCCATCCGATGAAGCTGTAGCCGGTCTTCTCAAAGCCGCAGGAGGGGAGAGTGATGTCTCCGGCGGGAGTCCTTATGGGAGACGTCGTTCCCGAACCGCCGTTGGGCTTGAAAGTGACCTGATAGTTGTGCGTTCTGAAAGTCGTTCTCAGCGTATAGACGGTGAATTCCTTGTCCTCGCCGTTCATCACGAAGTCTTCGCCGTGATTGAGGACGATCTCGAGAGAGACTTCCGGCGCTGCTCCGTCGCCCTTGTATCTTATGCTGCCGGGCAGATAGTTGTAATTCAGGTCCGAATCAAAGGACGCCGGATCGTGGATCAGTATTTCAAACAGATCCTCGCTTCCGTCAGCCGCGACGCCTTCTCCGTCGGCGTTTATCGTGTAGACGCAGACGTGAGGCTGGCTGAGCGCGTCGGTGAAGGAGACCGTGACGGTGTTGACGTCGATATAGTAGAGCGCCTCGTCGGAAATTGCTTCGTAGATGTAGAACTCGCCGTCGGAGCTTTCGGGCAGGGAGGGAGCGTTCACGGAGTAGGTCTTCGTTTCGCCGACCGCGTTTCCGGAAGGAACGCGCTCCGCGACGGAATAATATCCGTCCGCGTTGAGTGAGGATATAGGCGCGAGCCCCAGGAAGCCGTATGTCTGGATCGGCAGGAAGCCGCCGAAGACGTACTGAACGCCGTTATACGAGTATCTGAACGTGGTCTCGGGGTTGATCGCGCAGGGCTGATCGTGTGTTACTGTCAGTCTGTTGGGCTGAGAGGGATCGGCGACGATCTCTATGAGCGGATTCTCCGCCACGCTCCATTCTCCGGCGTCGGAGAAATCCGTTCCGCTCATGGAACGCGCGGTAAGGAGCGCCTCGGACGAAGTAGAGGCATAGTTCTTGACGTGATCGGGTTCGGAGGAAATGATGAGGTTTGAAGTGATATTGACGATGAACGAGGCCTGAGTGCCGCTCACGTTCTCCGTCACGGTCACGGCTCCGTCTTTTTTGGCGCGGACTGTCACTTTTATGTGAGTCGGATCGCCCTTGTCGACAGCGACGATCTGTCCGATGCTTCCCGGCGTCACGCTGAAGCTGTCGAGAGTGATCCCGGATGCGTCGAGCAGACCCTTGGTGTCGATAAGAGTGAACTCTTTCTCGGCCCAGCCGGAGGACGTCATATCGTCGAAGATATCCATTTCGGCGAGACCCTCCGCCCAGTACACTCCGTCTATCGGCCATTCGCCGTAATGCACGTTGACGTCCGAGGCGTAGGTCGTGTCCTTCTGGGTTATGACAGTCGGGAACGGGTAGTTCTTGCCGCTCTGAGCGGGATTGCTCGAGAAGGAGTATTTGCCGTCGATCTGCGCGCCCATACCCTCGGTGACGGTGACCCAGGTCCAGACGTCGGTGCCGGAGTTGAGTCTCGCGGCCATGTTCGACGCCGTGTCGCTCTGATCGCCGAGCGCGCCGAAGTCGATGCCGGTCGCGGGCGAGGGCAGAGGAGCCGCGGGGTTATCCTGCTGATTGTTGAGGTACTTTTTAAGACAGCTCAGATTGCCGTTGAGCATCGCGGTGAATTCTTCCTCGCTTATGACGAGGTTCTTGAATTTGTCGATCAGCGCGGCTCTCTGAACGGGATCCGCCGTTCCGTCCTCGTCGCGGAGGATCGCCCATTCCGCTTCCGTCGGAGCTTTGCCTCCGCTCACGAGATTCTTGGAGCTCACGAAGAAGTAGCTCGGCCAGGTCGTCGGGTCGTTCCTGTCGGGATGGCGGATGTTCTCGGCGATGCTCGACAGGTAGTAGCAGTTGGTAATCCTCAATTCCGAGGCGCGGTTGTAACGGTCGGCCTGGCTCGCGAACAGCGACACCGATCTGATCGTTCCCTCGAGATCCGGGAGCTGAATGTAGGTGTAGCAGTTCTCGATGTTGGCGGTGCCGTCCGGCCTGTTCGATTCGTTGTCGGAGAAGTTTGAGATGTTCGGCGCGTAGGAGCCGCCGACCATTCCGGAGATGAAGAGGTTGGACGAGTAGCCGACGCTTCCGGAGTCGCGCAGCGCGAAGCCGTTGCCGTCGAATCTGGTCGGTCTCTCGTTCAGGGTCCTGTCAGTCACGGAGATGCTTCCGCCGGTATAGCAGTTTCTGACGTAGACCTGCGCTCCCGGAGCGCCCGCGGAGCCGGTGAGCCCGCCTATGCGGAAATAGCTTCCCCAGCACATATGACCGTTGTCGTGGGTGCAGTCGAGGACGACGTCGACGACCGACGAACAGCCGTCGAGGTTGATGTTCGCAAGACCGATCAGTCCGCCGACGTTCGCCGTTCCGGCGCCCTGCTGGTTCGTGCTCCCGTCGATGACCTTGTATCCCGCGATCGCGCAGTTGGAGATCTTGTTGGAGATCGTCGACGACTTGTATTCGTACGCGATCCCGATCAGTCCGCCGATCTGGTAAGCGCCGACCTTCTCCCCGACCTGCCCTCCGGCGATCAGAGTGTCTCTCTTGACTACGTTCGTGCCGTCTCCGTAGAGGATGATGTTTTTGATGTTCGCTCCGGCGACGACTCCGAAGAGCCCGACCGTGTAGGAGTCGGAGATCACGTCGACGTCCTGTATCTTGTAGCTCTGGCCGTCGTAGTTGCCGCCGAACCAGGCGAACAGGATGTTTCTGTAGCTGCCGTTGCTGACGCTGGTGGAGGTCGCCATCCCGGCGATCGGGGTCGAGGCTTTCCCGGAAGACCCGTGGAGGTCGTGAGTCTGCAGCCAGAACTGAGGCGGTCTCAGAGCCTCGACGGCGGATCTGGTCTGGACGCCCTTGTCGAGCACCGTGGCGTATTGCAGATACGGGAATTTCTGATAGTTCCCGCTTCCGGCGGAGCCTCTCGTGCCCGTCACGAGAGTGGAGCAGTTCTTGGTCTCGCAGTTCCAGTTGATGAACTGGAACTGTTCGATGGATCTGACTTCGTAGGGGTTTTCTTCGCTTCCGAGCGGCTTGCTGAAATCGGTGACTTTTCCGCTTGATGAGGTGACTTTGCCGGATCTCGACGAGCTTATCGCGTTTGCAAAGAACGGCGAGATATTATAGACGTATTCCGTGGTCTCGCTTGCGGCGTTGGTGAAGGAGAGGGTGAGCTTTCCGTCGCGGTCGTCCATGCCGCCGTCAAGACAGATGTAGTCGCCCGTCCTCTCGGTCTTTGTCGTGAACGGATAGAACGTGTAGTCCTGCATCTGCATGTGGAACTGTCTCTGAGCTTCGGTGTTGATGGCTCCGCTGCCGCTCCACACGAGATTTTCCAGCGTAGAGGTGACGTTTTGTTCCTGTCCGACCTTGACGTAGTATCCGTATCCGTATTCGGTGATGATTCCGCCGTCGTCGTGCTCGTTGCAGAGGGTGGTGCCGCTGTCGCTCAGACCCTCGTCCGTGCCGATGTAGGTGAGGTGATAACCGTCGTTGGCGCCGCTTCTCTCGTGCTCCCAGTAGAAAACGCCGAGAGTGCCGAGCACAGCGTCGTCCTGCCAGTCGCCGTAGTGGACGTAGCTTCCCGCGCGGTCGCGCACGACGCCGCGGTAGGGGTACGCCTGATCCGCCGCTTTCGTGTTGGGGTAGTTGAAGGTGTGCGCGGAGTCGACTCTCGCCCTTCCGCGAAGCGCGATCAGTTCGCCTCTCGTGCAGGATTCTCCGGCGGTGCGCTCCCTGTTGCTGCTGTAGGAGTGGAGGATGTTGACGTATGTGTAGGTGCCGCGGTCGAGATAGTAGTTGTTTGAGACCGCTCCGCCGATGGGCGCGAACGCGTAGGTGACGGAGGTCTCGCCCGCCGAGAGCAGAGAGACTGCGCAGTAGGAATTGGTGATCGTGCCGTTGTTGATCCCGGCGAATCCGCTGAGGTTGACCGAACCGCCGCGCGAGAACGCCACGTTGATGTGACCGAGCGCGTAGCAGTTGTAGATCATGCCCGAGTTGTTGTTGGAGCCGACGAAACCGCCGATATACCCCTCCGCGTTAAGAGCGGAGACTCTGAGCGTCGGGCAGTCGGAGGCGCAGTTCTGGATGCGTCCCTCGTTGGCGCCCGCGAGACCGCCGATATAGACGTGGCTGTTGCTGTACGCGTGTATCGTTCCGTCGGAGCCCGCGATGTAGTATCCGGCGGCGGCGCAGTTGTAGATGATGCCGTTCGGGCCGTTGTATCCGGCGATGACGCCCATATAGACGCGGGAGTTGGTGGAGATATCCTCGACGCGCTGGACCAGATAGTTGCGGTCGCTGTCCGCGTCGAAATCGGTCCTGACGACGATGTTTCTCAGCTCGCCCTCGTTGTATCCGAACAGTCCGACGTAGTCGTCGTGCTGAGAAACGAAGCTGACGTCCTTGATCGAATAGCACTGGCCGTTGTAATTCGACTTGAAAGGATGAGCGTCGGTGCGTCCGATCGGCTCCTGTCTGTCGACCAGTCTGACGAGCGTGTTGAAGTAGTTTTTCCAGTCGTATGCGCTGTAGCTTATGTCGCGCTCCTGAAGGAATGTGACGTTCTTTCCCTCGAGTTCGTCCGCGTAGACGTCGTGATACAGGCTCAGATCGTACAGATGGCGCGCCGAACGCACCGAGATCTGCTCGGAATCCGAGATCTCAAGGCCGCCCGCGAAGTCGTTGGGAACGGGACGCACCGTCTTGGCAAAGTACGGATTGAAGAAGTAGGTGAAGACTTCTCCCTTGTCGGGCTCGTCCGGATCTCCGAGAACGACCT
>JAFTEP010000258.1 GCA_017453605.1 Clostridia bacterium | reverse complement strand
AAGGATATCATCTGCCTAAGGTGAGCGAAAAGGAATTTACAGAGAGGCTCAGAAAGTGCATAGAGACCGTGAAAAAAGCGGGGGCAAAAGCTGTGGTCGCCCTGTCTCCGCCGATCGTCGCCGAAAAGTATTTCTCGTTTATCTCTTCCGGCAGAAACAAGGAAAACCTTCTCAAATGGCTCAAATGCAAGGACGTCTTATACAGATGGCAGGAGTACTACACTCTTCTTGCCGCCAAGACCGCGCTCGCTGAGGGAGTCCAGACGGTAGATCTGAGAACACCGTTTCTTTCTGATCGCGATTTCTCAAAATATATATGCGACGACGGTATCCATCCGACTCCCGAGGGACACAAAATCATCACAGAAACGCTCAGACAGTTTCTGACGCGCGCAAAATAAGTTCATTAAAAGTCTCAGCCTCTCGGGGAAATTGATCCCGCGAGAGGCTGAATTTTTGTTGTACGAATTCCGGAAAACGCCGGGATCGACAGAAAAGGTTATACGATCTTTCTTTTCTCCCAGCAGTCGGGCTGATAGCGCCAGCCGGAAACGTTTCCCTGTGTGATGAAGTATTCAAAATCAGTGTTGACGCGTATTGAGGGGTCGACGTCGACGATGACGAGCTTTATCTTCATTTTGGAGGGTATGATGTTCTTTACATAAACCGCCGCTGTCTGCCCCGGTCCGAGATCGGGACGGCGTTCCGCGAGTCCTGCGAGGTTAGGTGCGAGCTCGACGAATACGCCGTAATCCTCGACGCCTCTGATGATCCCGGCAACTGTCTGACCGACGGAGAACGCGGCGGCGTTCTGTTCCCAGGTGCCGAGAAGCTCCTTATGCGTGAGACATATCCTGCCGCGGCTGCCGAGGATGATCTCGTCCCTGCCTCTGACGGCGGCGCGGATATGCTGACCGATCCTGAAGCGGTCGCGAGGGTGCGAGATCCGGGAGACCGAAATGCAGTCGATGCTCAGAAGTGAACTGATCCCGCATCCTATATCGCAGAAGCAGCCGAAATTTTCAAAGTGTGTAACCTTCGCGGGGATGACGTCTCCGTCGGACAGAAGATCGAGATATTCTTCAAAACATTTTTCCTGTGCGCGCTTTCTCGACAGCAGACAGACGGTCTCGCCGTTCTCCCTCAGAAAGCCCGTCACGACAAAACAGACCGCCTTCCCCACTCTCGTCAGCACAGCTATATCGCGGCACACGTCGCCTTCTCTGCAGACGGCGACGTCTTCCCGTTTCATAATTCCCTTTATGCCGCCGAGATCGAAGACGAGCTGAAAATCCTCGTCGCACATCAGCGCCGCCGCTTCCAGGACCTTTCCGCTCTGCATCGCCCTCTCGAGCCCGGAGAGCGAAGAAATACACTTAAGATTTTCCGGGGAATCTATCAAAGAACCCTCCGGGAAAAACGATTCCTGCATAAAAAACCTCCGACTGCTGTTTAACATCCCCGAGTTATGACGGGGTACGTTAAATAGTATTAAGCCGGAGGGATTTTTATAACTTGAACTGATCTTTTCGTTTTGTTTTGCGGGTCAGTTTCTTTTGTCTGCGGAAGCAAGAGATAGGACGAGAACCTTGTCAAAGCCGGAGGACTTGAGCGTTCTCGCGACCTCGTTGACGGTCGCGCCTGTGGTGACCATATCGTCGACGAGGATCACGACGCCGCCGAAGACTTTTTCGGGGCAGGCGAACGGGTTGAGGACGTT
>JAFTEP010000257.1 GCA_017453605.1 Clostridia bacterium | reverse complement strand
CGCGCTCGCTGCCCGCGTGGATGAAGGCGAAGCGGTCTCTGATCTCGACTGTCACGGTGACCTCGGGATCGTGGACGTCGACCTTTATGCCGGGGTTCTTTTCGGCGCAGATCGCGCCGCACATCGCGGCGATCTCGGGGGAGGTCATCCCGAAGCGCTTGTCGCTGCGCTTTGCTTCGCACTTGAACGAGGAATATCTCGACAAAGTCGGCGCGACGACGTCCCGGACGGCGTCTTTTATCGCCTCCGGGTCCTTGGGGACCATCCAGGCGACGCAGACGCTGACGATCCCGAACACCCTCTTCATCCGCTCGAGGGCGGGCTCGACCAGAGAGTCGTCGGAGGGGACGAGAGTCACCGTCGACTGGAGCGCCGTTATTTCAAATTCGCCCAGAGGCGCGAGCTGTTCGCGCACGGCGCAAAGAAGCCGCTCCTCGAAATAGCGCTTGTTCAGCCCTTTGAGGATCAGCTCGCCGTATTTGAGCAAAACACATCTTGTCATCGTTTTCCCGCCGTTTCAGACGATCATTTCGAGAGTCTTTTTTAATTTCTGCGCGTCCTCGGTCGAGGCGACCGCCAGGAAGATGCAGTCGTCGCCCGCGATGCTTCCCTCGATCTCCCCGAAGCCGTGCGAGTCGATCGCGGCGCAAGCCGCCTGAGCGGCGCCGGGGATGGTCTTGACGATCACGAGATTTCCCGCGACGCTGACCTTTTTTACGACCGATTCGAGCACGCTGCGGAATTTCATGATCTGCGAGGTATCGGAGTCGGGGTCCTTGACGGCGGCGTATCTGTACTTTCCGCCGCCCGCCGCGACCTTCATCACCTGAAGCTTCTTTATGTCGCGGGAGACCGTCGCCTGGGTGACGTCGTATCCCGCCTCGATCAGCTTTTCCTGAAGCTCGTCCTGAGTCTCGATCTCGTATCTCTCGAGGATCTGCAGGATTTTCAGATGTCTCATGTTTTTCATTGTCGTTCCCTTTCTTCAGCTATAAAAGCTGTTTTTTCACGAGAAATTGCTTTTTGCGGAGGTGAAAAACTGCCGGTCCTTCAGGCTCACGAGCCTCGTCACGGGCTCGGCGCGCGTGACTCTGACGAGGTCTCCCTCGCCAAGGATCACCGGATCGCAGCCGTCGACTGTCAGCGACGCCGCGCCGTCGGTCCTGACCCCGAGGATCGCGTCCGGGCTGAAAACTATCGGGCGCGCTCCAAGTGAATGGGGGCACACGGGGACCGCGAGGATCAGCGGCAGGCCCGGATCGACCACGGGTCCGCCCGCGCTGAGGCTGTAGGCGGTGGAGCCGGTCGGGGTCGAGATGATGAGCCCGTCTCCGCGGAACGCTCCGATAGAGCGGTCGTTTTCATAGAGCGCGGTCTCCAGAAGGCGGCGTCTGCCCTGCGCGGTGACGACGGCGTCGTTGAGCGCGAGCGCGATCTGTTTCTGGTTGACGCTCACGTCGAGCATCATGCGCTCCTCCACGAGATAGCTCCCGTCGAAGAGCCTGCCGAGCCTGTCGAGCTCGTCCGGCTCGACGCCCGCCATGAAGCCGACGCGCCCGAGATTCACTCCGAGAAGCGGCACGTTTTTTCTCGCGGCGAGCGGCGCGGCGTGAAGGATCGTTCCGTCGCCGCCGACCGTCACGATCAGCTCCGCTCCGTCGAGAAGCGCGTCGGCGCCGTCCGCGAAGATCAGTCCGGGCCGGCTTTTCAGCGCGGAGCCCTCCGGTGCGCGCACCTCGGCTCCGAGCGAGATCAGCTTTTCGCAGATCCGGTCGGTCAGCACGAGCCCGCTGTCCTTGAGGGCGTTGGGATAAACGGCGATCGTTTTCATAAGATCTTCTCCGGGACATAAATTTGCCCCGCACCTCCAAAATATCGGGATTTATTAGAAATCAGGCGTGTTTTTTCGTCTTCGCTTCGGCTCAGACGAGGGGGGCTGATCGGATATGGGGAACGGTGTCCCCTCATCAGTCAGCTGCGCTGACAGCTTCCCCTCCAGGGGGAAGCCTTATCGGCGGCAGCTTTGGTTATGACATAACAGAAAACCGAAGTGTTTTGTGTATTTCAACTTTGACGCATTTGTCTTTCGCCGCTGCTTTTGGCATCGGCGATGGGGACGGAGTGGTTGTTGATGCGGTGTCCCCTCATCAGTCGCGCGCACACCCCGCCGCTGCGTTCCTCGCGTCGGGGACCCCGAGGCGCGGCGACAGCTGTCTCGCTGAGGCTCGGTCTCGCCGCGGCTCTGACCGTCCGCCGGACGGTCATTCACTCCCGCGTCGCGCCTTCGGCGCCTCCAGGGGGAAGCCTATATACCGCACCTTTAGTTGCTGATTAACAAACAGTTTGTTGCGTGTATTTTGATAATTCGATTTTTCTTTTTGATTCTCTCAAACAATCAGAATGGTTTCTTAAAAGATTTACAGAAATGTATTTGTTTTCTGTTAAGATAGAATTGAAAGTGCCGCTCTTTAGGCCTTCCCCCTTGGGGGAAGGTGGGCGTGGAACGCCCGGATGAGGGGTCCCCATAGCCCATTTACACTCCGCTGCCCTCGCCGGCGCCGAAAGCGTCGGCGGAGCGGCAAGCGATCAGGCGAGTTTCAACCGATCCCGGATCGTGCCACAAACCCAGTCAAAACAGGTATTGATCTGTTGATTTGTGAATCTCAGAACGCTCATTCCCAGACCCGATTGGTATCTGTCTCTGACGAGATCGGACTCATACCCCTCTTGTTCGGAGTGCTGAGAACCGTCAAGCTCGATGACGAGTTTTGCTTTTGCGCAGTAAAAATCGACGATGTACGGTCCTATGATCCTCTGACGGTTTACCGTTACGGGAAGAAGACTCAAAAAATTAAACCAGAGATGTTTTCCTCTTTGGTCATATTTATGCGAAGATCTTTCGCAAAAGATTTCATCTTTTCGTTTTGTCTCAATTATCTTCGCTTCCTGTAATATCTTTTTTCGAACTCGCGGGGGTTATCTTTTCCTGCAGTACATCAGAAGCTCTCTGTTGCCGTCGCCGCCGGGGACGGGCGAGGGGACGGTCCCGACGAGCTCGAAGCCGTGAGAGATCGCGCTGAGAGTGACCCTGTCCACGGCGCGGGTGACGTCCGCGTCGCTTTTTACCACGCCGTTTTTGCCGAGCGCCTGTCTTCCCGCTTCGAACTGCGGCTTTATGAGGGTCACGAGCTCTCCGCCGGACGGCAGGAGCGAAAAGAACGTTTCGTGAAGGAGCGTCTGAGAAATGAAGCTCAGGTCGCTGACCAGAAGCGTCGGCGCGGGATCGAACGAAGAGGGCGAGAGCGAGCGCGCGTCGGTGTTCTCCATGCAGACGACGCGCCTGTCAAATCTCAGGCTCGGGTGGAGCTGGGCGGTCCCGACGTCGACGGCGAAGACCTTCTTCGCGCCGCGCTTTATAAGGCAGTCGGTGAAGCCCCCGGTCGACGCGCCTATATCCGCGCAGATCTTCCCCGCAGGATCTATCCCGAAAAAGTCGAGAGCCGCTTCGAGCTTGAGTCCGCCGCGGCTGACGTAGCGCGTCAGCGGGCTGTCCTTTATCTCTATCAGACAGAATTCCTTGAGTTCGAGCGAGGGCTTTGTGACCTTCACCCCGTCGGCGAAGACCCTGCCCTCTTTTATCAGCTTCGCGGCGAGAGTGCGCGAGGCGCAGTGTCCGCGCAGGGCGATCAGCACGTCGGCGCGGATCATTTCAGCTTTTCCAGGACGCGCCCGGCGATGCTCGCGGCGTCGAGCCCGCAGCGCGCGAGCATCGAAGAAGTCTTCCCGTGAGGCACGAATTCGTCCTCCACGGCGCAGATCAAAAAGTCCTTCGCGCCGAAGACGAGATTCCCGGTCGCGGCGTCCGCGACGAGCGCCTCGCCGAATCCGCCGCGCCGCATCCCTTCCTCGACGGCGCAAAGGAGCGTCGGCGCTCCGTTTCCGGCGATGAGGGATTCGATCTTCACCGCGTCGAGCGGCTTGAGGCGCGTTATCTTCATCACGGCGGCGCGAAGGCCGTTCTCCCTGAGGATCGCGGCGGCGCCGAGGGCGGCGGAGGTGATCCTGCCGTATGCGACGAAAAGACAGTCGGGGTCCACGTCGCCGGCGAGCTCCACCGGCTCCCGGCAGGGGAAAGCCTCGCAGAGAGCCTGATCCTGCGCGCCCTTGGGGATGCGCACTATCCTCGGACCGGAGGCGGAGGAGGTCTTGAGTTCCGTTATAAGTTCGCGGTAGGTCGCGGGAGAAGAGATCGAGACGCCGGGGATATTCAGCGCCATCGAGACGTCGAAGAGCCCGTGATGCGTGGGGCCGTCCTCGCCGACCACTCCCGCGCGGTCGAGGACGACGTTGACCGGCAGCGACTGCAGGGCGGCGTCGTGGAGGAACTGGTCGTAGGCGCGCTGGAAGAAGGTGCTGTAGAGCGCGAGATACGGTTTCAGACCGTCCGCGGCGAGCGCGGAGGCGAAGGTCACCGCGTGTTCCTCGGCGATCCCGACGTCGAAGAACCTTTCCGGGAAGCGCTCGGCGAAGCCGTCGAGCCCGACGCCGTCGCACATCGCGGCGGTGATCGCGACGATCTTTTCGTCCTCCTCTGCGAGCCGGATCAATTCCGACCCGAAGACGCGCGAGAACGAGCAGCGTTTTTCGGGGCTGTTCTTTTTCGAGCCGACGCTGTGATAGCTCGAAGGGCTCGATTCCGCGGGCTCGAAGCCCTTGCCCTTCTTGGTGTTCAGATGTATGATGCAGGGCGCGTTCTGCTTTTTGGCGACGCGGATCAGCCTTTCGACGGTCGCCAGATCGTTGCCGTCTCCGGGCCCGAAATACCTTATGCCGTACTGCTCGAAAACGTTGCTCTGCGTGACGACCGCGCGCTTGAGGCGCTTTTTCACGCCCACTATCGCTCCGGCGACGGGCTTTCCCACGAGGGGGATGGACGTGATCGCCTTGCGGCTCTTCTCCATCACCTCGAAGTATCCGCTCCCGGTCCTCAGCTTGTTGAGCTGTTCGGCGAGCGCGCCGACGTTTTTGGAAATGCTCATCCCGTTGTCGTTGAGGATTATCATTATCTTGTCGCCGCGGCGCACGTTGTTGAGAGCCTCGAAGACCATGCCGTTGGTGAACGCGCCGTCGCCGATGACCGCGACGCTCCACGCGCTGTTGTCGCCCGAGAGCCTGGCGGCCTCGCAGAATCCCAGAGCCGCGGAGATCCCGGTCGAGGAATGACCCGTGCCGAAGGCGTCGAACGGCGATTCGTCCCTGCGCGGGAAGCCCGAGATCCCGCCCTCCTGCCGGAGAGTGGAAAACAGTGATGCTCTGCCGGTAAGGAGCTTATGGACGTAGCTCTGGTGTCCGGTGTCGTAGATTATCCTGTCGCGCGGAGGATCGAAGCACCTTAAAACGGCGAGACTGATCTCGACGATGCCGAGATTGCTCGCCAGATGTCCCCCCGTGACGGTGACGTTGTCTACGAGGATCTTTCTTATTCGTTCGGCGAGTTTTTGCGCCGATGCGAGACTCATTTTTTTGAGCTTTTCGTTTGACAGAGCTTCCATTTTTCCTGCGCCTTTTTTGTCGATTTTTGCCGTGCGGTCTGAAAAAGTCCGATACATACCTATTTTAGCATAAAAATAAAAAAAATTCAACTTTTTTATGCTTAAAAGCCCCGCAAAACCCTCATCCTCGAAAATCTGAAAAATTAAGCGTCAAAAGAAGAGTTTATTTTTTCGTTTTCTCTTGCTTTCCCGCGGATTCGGGGGTATAATATTTTTACCTGACAGGAAGAGGCGTCTGAATGAAAGGCAAAAAGCGTTTTGTCCGCCTCGCCGTCTGACGAGGCGCATTTTTTCGCCGAAGATAATTATGAATGCGGAATAGTTGCAATACCACGGCGTTATGTTTTCGCCGCCGTTTTCGGCGTCGGCGAGGGGAGCTTTCTCAGGGGCTCCGCCCCTTGTCCCCGCGAGGGCTCCGCCCTCGACCCGCAAAGGGCTCCCGCCCTTT
>JAFTEP010000256.1 GCA_017453605.1 Clostridia bacterium | reverse complement strand
ATATGGTCGAGGCGGCTCACGGCAGAGCGCCGGCTGTCGCCACGGGCCTGAAGCGCGCGATGCCCGACAACGTTATCTTCACCTATCAGGGCGACGGAGATCTCGCCTCCATCGGTATGGCCGAGACCGTCCACAGCGCCACGAGAAACGAGAACATCACCGTGATCTTCGTGAACAACGCAATCTACGGCATGACCGGCGGACAGATGGCTCCGACCTCCCTCCCGGGACAGGTCACCCAGACCTCTCCCTACGGCAGGGACGTGAAGACCGTCGGATATCCGATCAGAGTCTGCGAAATGCTGAGCACTCTCGACGGACCCGAATACATCGAGAGAGTCGCCGTGAACAACGTGAAGAACGTGAAGAATGCGAAAAAGGCGATCAGAAAGGCGTTCGAGAACCAGATCAACGGTCTCGGCTTCTCGCTGATAGAGGTCGTTTCGAGCTGTCCGACAAACTGGGGAATGACCCCCGAAAAGGCTCTCGAGTGGGTCGAGGAGAAGATGATCCCCTACTATCCGCTCGGCGTCTACAAGGACAGAAGCGCCGCGGAGGTGAAATAAATGAGTGCTGTCAGGATTCTTATCGCGGGCTTCGGCGGACAGGGCGTCCTGTTTGCCGGAAAGTGCATCGCATACAAGGGTCTGCTCGAGGGCAGACAGGTCAGCTGGCTTCCGAGCTACGGACCGGAAATGAGGGGCGGCACCGCCAACTGTTCGGTCATCCTCTCCGACACGCCGATCGGATCTCCGATCGTGACCGAGCCGGACGTTCTGACCGTCATGAACCTCCCGAGCCTTGAAAAATACGAGAACGCCGCCGAAAAGGGCGCGAAGATCTTCCTTGACTGCTCGATGATCGAAAAGAAAGTCGAAAGAACGGACGTAAGCGCGTTCTACGTCCCGGCGACGAAGATGGCAAACGATCTCGGCGTCAACACCCTCGCGAACATGATCCTCGTCGGAAAAATGATCCGCGAGACCGGGATGCTGAGATTCGACGACATCGAGGACGGTCTGAAAAAAGTCATCTCCGCAAAGCACGCCGATCTTCTCGGAGCAAACCTCAAAGCTCTTGAAGCGGGATACAATTTCAAAGACTGAGATATTATAAAAAGGAGTGAATACTGTGCTGAACATAAGAATAGAGCGCACCGCTTCGCCCAAGGAAAAGCCGAAGAAGGGCGAAAAACTGAGTTTCGGACACATCTTCACGGACCACATGTTCGTGATGAACTACACCGAGGGCAAGGGCTGGCACGATCCGAGGATCGTTCCGTTCGAGAAGATCTCCCTCTCCCCCGCCGCGATGGTCTTCCATTACGGTCAGGAAATGTTCGAGGGTCTGAAAGCATACCGCGACGACAAGGGCAACGCGTATCTGTTCAGACCGGATATGAACGCCAAGCGCGCCAACGATTCCAACGACAGACTCTGCATCCCGCGCATCCCCGAAGAGGACTTCGTGCAGGCTGTAAAAGAGGTCGTGAACGTCGACAGAGACTGGATCCCCACCGATCCGGGCACCTCGCTCTACATCCGTCCGTTCATCATCGCGACCGACGAGTTCCTCGGCGTCGCGCCCTCCAAAACCTATCTGTTCATCATCATCCTCTCCCCGAGCGGAGCATACTATGAGAGCGGTCTCGCGCCGGTCGGCATCTGGATCGAGGACGAATACGTCAGAGCGGTCAAGGGCGGCATCGGCTTCGCGAAGACCGGCGGCAACTACGCCGCGTCGCTGATCGCGCAGGTCAAGGCTCACGACGGCGGCTTCTCTCAGGTGCTGTGGCTCGACGGAGTCCACAGAAAGTACATCGAAGAAGTCGGCGCGATGAACATCTTCTTCAAGATCAAGGGCAAGATCCTCACCCCGATGCTCAACGGAAGCATCCTGCCCGGCGTCACCCGCAACTCGGTGCTGCAGCTCGCGCGCCACTGGGGAATGGACGTCGAGGAGAGAAGGATCAGCGTGGACGAGCTTCTCGACGCCGCTCACGACGGCACTCTCGAGGAAGTCTTCGGCACCGGCACGGCGGCGGTCGTCTCCCCCGTCGGCAAACTGAGATTCAAGGACGAGATCATCAACATCGGAAACGGCGGCATAGGCGAAGTCACTCAGAAGCTCTACGACACGATCACCGGTATCCAGTGGGGCAAGCTGGACGATCCCTTCGGCTGGAGAGTCACGCTGTAAGAAAAACGCGATAATTTTTCCGCCTCCCGTCTTTTTTGCAAGAGACGGGAGGCTTTGGAACAAGGAGGCATAGAAAATGCCGATAAAAATACCGAACGCGCTCCCGGCGACAAAGATCCTGCAGGACGAGAACATCTTCGTCATGACCGAGGACCGCGCGACGAGCCAGGATATAAGACCTCTGAGGATCGCCCTGCTGAACCTCATGCCGACAAAGATCGACACGGAGACCCAGCTTTCGAGGCTTCTCGGAAACACTCCCCTGCAGATAGACCTCACGCTCCTTCACACGAGTTCGAGAGTCTCGAAGAACACTCCCGGAGAGCATCTTCTGTCGTTCTATAAAGTCTGGGACGACGTGAAGGAAGAGAAATTCGACGGAATGATAATAACTGGCGCGCCCGTGGAGCATCTGGAGTTCGAAGAGGTCGACTACTGGGACGAGCTTTGCGCGATAATGGAATGGTCCAAGACCAATGTCCACAGCACCTTCCATATATGCTGGGGCGCTCAGGCGGGGCTGTACTATCACTTCGGGATCAAAAAATACCCGCTCGAAAAGAAGCTGTTCGGGGTTTTCCCGCACAAGGCGGACTACAAGAGGAGCATTCTTCTGAGGGGCTTCGACGACGTGTTCTTCGTCCCGCATTCGAGGCACACGGCCGTGAGGCGCGAGGACATAGAAGCTCAGCCGAAGCTGAAGATCCTCGCTTCCTCCGAGGAGGCGGGAGTCTACTGCGTGAGCACCAAAAACGGCAGACAGATATTCGTGACCGGGCACTCGGAATACGACGCGGACACGCTGAAAAAGGAATATCTGAGGGACGTTTCTCTCGGAAAGCCGATAGACGTGCCGAAAAACTACTTCGTGGACGACGATCCCGAAAAAGAGATAATCGTCAACTGGCGTTCGCACGCAAATCTGATCTACTCGAACTGGCTCAACTACTACGTCTATCAGACAACGCCCTACGACGTGATGAGCGTCCGCGCGGACAAGGAAGACAAAGCCTGAAAAGAGTTTCAAGCGGCAGGATTATCCCGACCGCTTGATTTTTTTATATTTTTTTAAAAAAGCGCGTAACCTTTTCGGCCTCTCGGGTGTATTATATACAGTTGAAAAAACAAGAGGTGACAAATAATGAAGAAGCTGTTTACGGTCCTTCTGGCGGCTGTTCTTTTATCGGGCTGCACTTCGGGACCGCTCACGGAGGATCACCTGAGCGCTCCCGGGATCTCCGGTGCGGGCGCAGATAATCTGCCCGCCGCGGAGAATAAGACGGACGAAAAGAAGACCGAGCCCGTTTGGCAGGACGAACAGACGGAAGAATATGCAGGCGATAATAAAGCCGCAACGGAAAACGACGCGCCGGTGACGGGCGAAACGCCCGCCCCGGATCCCGCCGTCACTAACGAAGAAAAGAGCGACCCGGCTCCGACGATCCCGGACGAGACGGCGAACGGCTCTCACGGACTGCAGCTTCTGTCCTCTTTCAGTGAGGACGAAAAGGATCGGGTTATCGCGGCGCAGAGAGATTTCGCGTACTCACTTCTGAGGAGCTGTTATTCGCGCGGAGAGGGGATCCTTTTATCTCCGGCGTCGGTTCAGATCGCGCTCGCCATGCTGCAGAACGGAGCGAAGGGCGAGACCTACGCGCAGATACGGGACGCCGTCTTCGGCGGGATCGGGATAGAAAGCTTCAACTCTTTCTACGGCTCTTTCGACACCGGAGACCAGCTGAAGAGCGCAAATTCCCTGTGGCTGAACTCAAGAGCGGGAATGCGGGCGAAAAAGGAATTCACCGATTTCTGCCGTGAGGTATGCAAAGCCGACGTTGAAACCTGTGATTTTGAAAAGGACTTTGAAAAAATCAACGGCTGGGTGTTCGAAAAGACCGACGGGATGATAGAAAAGATCGTCGACTCTCCCGAAAGTTCGGACATCGCCATGCTCATCAACGCTCTCTGCTTCGCAGCGGATTGGGAGACCAAATACACCTCCGACAAGACGCATACGGGCGAATTTACAAATTCCGACGGGACCAAAAGCGAAGTGACGATGATGACCTCCGCAGAGAGCGTTTATCTTAACGACGCTTACGCCGAGGGCTTCATGAAATACTACGGGGGTTCAAGGTACGCCTTCGCCGCGCTCCTTCCCGAGGGAGACGTCGCGGAATACGTCAAAAACCTCGACGCCGGAGCGCTCGGGAGCGCCAAAACGACGAAGGTGACGGCGACAATGCCGAAATTCAGCTTCGAATACTCCGCGGATCTGAGCGGCTTTCTGAAAAAGGCCGGGATGACAGACGCCTTCGGCCCGAACGCTGATCTTTCCGGGATAATCGGAGAAAAGGGAGACGTGATGGTGTCGAAGGTCCTGCAGAAGACGAAGATCGAAGTCGACACCGCGGGAACGAAAGCGGCGGCGGCTTCGGGAGTCACGATCGCTCCAACCGCCGCAAGACCGGACGATTCGAAAAAAATCGTGCTCGACCGCCCGTTCGTCTATATGATCGTCGATTTAGAGACCATGGTCCCCGTGTTCATCGGGGTCGCCGACTGTCTGTGAAGACTTTTTCACTTAGATTACTTGTTTCTTTGTCAACAGTCAAGACGCTCAGCACCACAAGGTGGAGTTGAGCGTCTTGAACTTTCAAAAAAACATTGGAATATATCAATTTATCTGATTATTGTCTAAACTGAAATCCGGATCACATTCTTCAATCTCTGCGTTTTGCAAAAAGAACACTTCGTCCTGCTTGGCAAAAAAAGTGCAATCACTGATATCTTTAATATACACAAGTTTGGCTTTTTGGTTGTTTATCATTTTTTCGCAAAACTTCTGAATTTGATCCTTGGGTAGTTTAGGAGCATAAATAGTTCTTTCATAAATTGTCTCTTTTTCTAAATCAAAACAAATCACCAATACTTTAACTCCATTATTGTATGTTCGACTAACAACTCGTGCTCTTGGCATTTTTTAATTCTCCTTATAACCTATTACTTTTGTTTCAATTTCATCAATCACTTGAGAAGAAACATAATCCACATCTAAGAGAAATACTTTATTGCTCCTTGGATTAAAGATTCCAAGGCATTTTATGTCTTTGAACTCCGGATGAATAGAATGTAATCCCATTCGCCAATACATCAATAGCTGTAATACATTTTCCTTAGAAAGTGGATTCTTACTAACTTTGAAATCCCACAAAACGTCTTTTGTAAGAAAATCGCCGTCTCCTTTATTAACTAGATCAGTATATCCCCCTTCAAAAGTAAAACCATCAAGAATTTTCGGTCCAAAAAGCTTGAAAAAATTCAATGATCTTTGAACCATAATCGAGATATTTTTCGCAGTGTCATCATCTACGATTATTAAATCAACTCGTTTATAAGAGAAAGGCGAAGATCTGTAACAGACATCAAATCCGCACAACTTAACTGCGTTTATTATTGATGTTTTATCCAAACCTTTAATTTCTGACCCAAGTGCCTCTGCCTCTTCTACCTTTCCGATTATTGATGCTCCCCTATACGAAATCTTAAAAGCTTCTTTAACCGATCCTCCAGTCATAAAACGAGTTAAACAATCTACAGCACTTCCAACTAATGCCGGAGAAGTGCTCTCGTTCGGATTTAACTCTTCTAAACCTTCGCCGAGTGGTATTTCATTAAACTTATCAGGAGAAACAAAACCTTTTGGGGGTTGCTTTATTTTTTCAATCCTTTTTGTCACTGAGGTCCCAAGAATGTACTTTTTCATTAACTGCACTCTCTCCGAACCGTTCATTTACATCATCCCCTTCTATAAAAATTATAACATTCTTCGTTCAAATTGTCAAGAAAACTACAAAGAGTAATGGGATTTTTTACTCAAAACGGACTTTCTTGTGCAATTAACACTCAAAAGCTAAAAGAAAATGCCTTTTATTGCTCGTACCCGTCACTTCTTCAATTATAACCTTTCACCTCGGCAGTGCGCGAGGCGACTGCGATAAAACACTCCGACGGTAAATGCTTGAACGACTGTCTGTGAAGACTTTTTATAATAATCAGCCGAAGCCGCCCGGACGGGCGGCTTTTTTGTTCCCGAAAGGCTCTCCGGCAGGCGTTTTGTCCATATTTTCATTCAAAAAAACACTTGAACGGAAAATCAAAACAGTGTATAATGAAATCAAAGAATCTTTGAACGGGGGAAAAGCGATGCAGACGATGAAAGCCGTCGTCCTTTACGGTCCCGAAAACGTCGGGCTCGGCGAACTGCCGGTCCCGGAGACGAAGGAAAACGACGTCAGGATAAAGGTCGCCTACTGCGGGATCTGCGGGAGCGATATCCACAAATTCAGGGGCAAAAAGAACACTCATCCGGTCACCTACCCCGTCGCGCTCGGTCACGAGATCTCGGGGACGGTCGAAGCAGTCGGGAGCGGCGTGAAGGGTCTGAAGCCCGGAGACAGAGTGACCGCCGATCCGAACTGGAGCTGCGGAAAGTGCCGCTTCTGCCGCGAGGGGAAGCCCTCGTTTTGCATAAGCGCGCGCGGAGTCGTCAAGGGGATGGCCGAATACGTCGTCTGTCCCGAGGAAAACGTCTATAAGATCCCCGACGGGCTCTCTCTCAGAGACGCCGCGCTCGCGGAGCCCGTGTCCTGCTGTCTGCACGGAGCGGACCTGCTCGGACTGAAGCAGGGAGAAAAGGCGGCGCTCGTCGGCTTCGGCGCGATAGGGGCTATAATGCTCTGTCTTTTGAAGGCCTCCGGCGCGTCAAAGATAACCGTCATTGAAGCAAGAGAAGAAAGGCGAGATCTCGCGTTTGGACTCGGAGCGACGGGATTTATCAATTCCGGCGATAAAGAAGCCCTCGAAAAGCTCGCCGAAACGGATCCGCCGGACAGAGTGATCGAATGCGTCGGGATCTCTCCCGCCCAGGAGACCGCGCTCAGGATAGCCGGAAAGGGCGCGACGGTCGTGATGTTCGGCGTGAGCGATCCCGAAGCGAAGCTTGCGGTCTCGTTCTACGACGCTTTCACGAAGGAACTGACTATAAAGACTTCGTTCGTGAACCCGCACTGCACGCAGCGCGCGATAGAGCTTCTGGCCTCGGGCGCGATAGACGCCCAAAAGGTGATCTGCGCCGAGATATCGCCCGAACAGGCGCCCGGCGAGATAAGAAGACCCGAACTCTCAAAGAACGGTAAGGTACTGGTGAAGATCGGCTGAAAGCCGCTGATAAATCATAAAGAGGAGAAAGAGAATGAAAAAGGGCATAAGTATATGGTCGTTCAAAAAAGACACTCTCGCCGAGGCCTTCGCGCTGGCAAAGGACGCGGGCTTCGACGGAGTGGAAGTCGCGCTCGCCGAGGACGGCGAGATCAACCTTTCGACGACCGAAAAAGAGCTTTTGGAGATCAAAAAGCAGGCTGAAAACGCCGGGATAGAGCTATACAGCGTCGCGAGCGGGCTCTACTGGCAGTATTCCCTGACCGACGACAGAGAAAATATGAGACAAAAGGCGAAGGATATCGTCAAAAAGCAGCTTCAGACCGCCGCTGTCCTCGGCTGCGACACGATCTTGGTCGTTCCGGGCGCGGTGAGAGTCGACTTTGCGCCGGAATTGGGGATCGTCGACTATTCGACGGCGTACTCGAGAAGCTTGGAAGCTTTCGGGGAGCTGAAAAGCGAAGCTGAGAAAATGAAGGTCGCGATCGGGATAGAAAACGTGTGGAACCGCTTTTTAGTGTCGCCTCTCGAAATGAGAGACTTCATAGATAAGATCGGGAGCGGATACGTCGGCAGTTATTTTGACGTTGGCAACGTTCTGTTCAACGGCGAGCCCGAGCACTGGATCAGGGCGCTCGGAAGCCGGATAAAGAAAGTGCATCTGAAAGACTACAGAAAGAACGTAGGTACTCTCGACGGCTTCGTGGATCTTCTCGCCGGCGACGTGAACTATCCGTCCGTGATGAAGGCGTTCAGAGAGATCGGCTACGACGGCTGGGTCAGCGCGGAAATGATCCCGCCCTACAACTATCTGCCGGACACCCTCATTTACAACACTTCAAAGGCGATGGACGCGATTTTAGCAAATTGAAAGAAACAACAGTTTTTTAGAAAAATAAGGAGAAGAACAGATGAAAAAAGAAGAGATCAGAGTCGGACTTGTCGGCTGCGGATTCATGGGCAATATGCACGCCAAATGCTACGCCGCGCTCGGCGTGAAGATCGCCGCGGTCGCGGACGTCAGACCCGAAAAGACCGCCGAGATGGCCGAGTCCACCGGAGCCGCGGTCTACGGCGACTGGTCGGAGCTCGTAAAGGACGCCCAAAAACTCTCTCTCGACGCGATAGACGTCTGCCTGCCGACATATTTGCACGCCGACGCCGCCCTCGCCGCGATGGAAAGGACCAGATACGTCTTCATCGAGAAGCCGGTCGCCCTCACTCTCGACGAATGCGACAGGCTCACCGCGAAAAAAGAAAAGACCGGCGCCGAGGTGCAGGTCGGTCAGGTCATAAGATTCTGGGACGAATACGTCAAGCTCGCCGAATACATTTCGAGCGGCTGTTTCGGAAAGGTCGTCCACGCCTCGTTCAGAAGGATAAGTCCGAGACCTCTTTGGGGCTATGAAAACTGGCTTCTCGACTTCGACCGTTCCGGCGGCGCGGGCCAGGATCTGCACATCCACGATCTTGATTTCGCGATCAGCGTTTTCGGGATGCCCGAGAGCGCGCATTCAGTCAGGAACCGCTTCAGCGAGAAAAACTCCTTCACGTCGATGCAGCTCGAATACAAGGATTTCCCGGTGATCTTAGAAAGCACCTGGGACCTCCCCTCCTCCTATCACTTCACGTCGGGCTTCCGCGTGGAATTCGAGAAGGCGACGGTAGAGCTTGCCGCCGGCAAACTGACGGTCTACACGAACGAGAAGGCCGAAGTCGTCGATATGGCGAAAAAGAAGCTCTCCTCGGGTTCTTCCGGAGGCAATATCTCCGATCTCGGCGGCTACTACAACGAGCTTGAATACTTCACCGAGAGGATCGGATCCTCCCTCCCGATCGAAAGAGCCACCCTCGCCGACGCCGCAGCCTCGCTGAAATTCCTCATAAAAGACATAAAGAAAACATTCGGGTGATAAAAATTCTTCCGGATCCCGTCGGTCAAACCGAGCGGGATCCGGTTTTTTTTAGTTTTTCAGCGAACCGATCGGAATTACGAACACCCCGTCCGGACGTCTGTAGCCGTATTGAGAAGCTGTAATGACGATTTTCAGATCCGGCGGACGCAGAACGCATTGCTTTTCCGTTTTGTTGTACTCATTTATAAGCCGTTCGATCTCAAGGAGGTGTTCAGCTCCCTTCTCGATCTCCTTTGTCCCGAGCTTGAACTCTAAAAGAGCGTATCTGCCGTCGTTCAGATGCAGGACACCGTCAGCCTCCAGCCCGTATCTGTCGCGGTAGTACGACATCATACCGTCAAGTGCCGCCGAATAGATCTTCAGATCCCTTATACACAGCGATTCAAATAAAAAGCCGAGCGTCTTGAAATCCGTGTTGAAGTAGTCCGGCGACATACCGAGGGCAGCGACGGCAATAGAGGGATCTATCATATTCCTTTTCTTCGACGAGCGTATCGACGATTTCGAGCGGATCGCCGGACACCAGGCGTCAACGTCTTCGATGATAAACAGCTTTTCAAGCGCCCGAATGTATTCATACACCGTTTGTTCGCTTACGTCGTAATTTGCCCTGACGTCCGCAATGATCGTCCCGATGCCTGCAAGAGTGCAGATGTTCCTGCTGTATGACTGAATAATAGCCTGCGCCCACCGCGGATTTCTTTTTACTCGGTCGATGTTGGAAATGTCTACAGAATAAGTCTGACGGAAAAGATCCTTTGCGATCTCAAGACGGGCTCTCGGCGTTCCGTTGAGCAGAGCTCTCGGCCAGCCGCCCCTGCATATCGCAAAGATAAGATCGTCGATGGAAAGGGGCGACTCACAGCCGTCAAAGCCGTCCGGATCATCGAACAAAGCTTTGAGAGAAACGGCGCCGTTCGATTCTTCGCTCTCAAAAAGACTCATCGGGTACATCTGAAGCTGGCTTATTCGCAAAGTCCCCGTATGAGCAGTTTCGACGTCTCTGGAAGATGAACCGGTCAGGATATACTGTCCGTTCAATCCCGTGTCGTCAATGTCTTTTCTTATAGTGCCCCACAATTTCGGTGCATCCTGCCATTCGTCAAAAAGACGCGGGCGCTCTCCGATGAGCAGCTTTTTCGGAGCAGTCTCCGCGACAGCCAGAAGATTGTCACGAACGTCCTCGTCCTGAAATTCGACAAAGCTCTTCGCTTTCTGCTTTGCGGAAGTAGTCTTTCCGCACCCTTTGGGACCTTTTATCAGCGCCGCTCCGAATGCTTCAAGCTTCAGATCGAGAAGTTCGTCAACTATCCGCTTTTTATACTCCATATTCTCATCAGCTCCTTTCCAAAGAGTGATTATAGCATAAAAAAACGGTTTTTAAACAGTCATTTTAGTATTTTGAGGCATATCAGT
>JAFTEP010000255.1 GCA_017453605.1 Clostridia bacterium | reverse complement strand
GCCGCGAAGATGTCGACGTAGGGAACGCAGATAACGACCTGTGCCTTGTCATTTTTCAGGGCGGCGATATCGGCCGCGAGAGCCGCAGCCTGGGCGGGAGTCTTGTTCATTTTCCAGTTGCCGGCGATGACGATCTTTCTGCCGTCCTGTTTGTCGTCGAGGCAGGCGATGCCCGGAAGGACGAGCCCCTCGAGGAATTCGAGCGAGGCGCCGCCGCCGGTGGAGATGTGGGTGATCCTGTCGCCGTAGCCGAGCTTTTCGATCGCCGCGGTGGAGTCGCCTCCGCCGACGATGGAGATCGCGCCGCTGTCGGCGACGGCTTCTGCGATCGCCTTGGTGCCGATCGCGTAGTTGTCGAATTCACATACGCCCATCGGTCCGTTCCAGACCACGGTCTTGGCGTCCTTGATGGCGTCGGAATAGATCTTTATCGTCTCGGGTCCGATGTCGAGCCCCATGAATCCGTCGGGGATCGCGTCGGCGGAGCAGAAGATGTTTTCGGAGTCGTTGGAGAATTCTCTCGCGGCCCTGTTGTCGACGGGAAGCAGGAACTTCACGCCCTTCGCCTTCGCCTTTTCCACGAGTGAGGCGGCGAGCTCCATCTTGTCCTCTTCGAAGAGGCTGTGCCCGATCGAACCGCCGGCGGCCTTCACGAAGGTGTACGCCATGCCGCCGCCGATGATGATGGTGTCGACCTTTTCGAGCAGATTGTTGATGACGCCGATCTTGTCGGAGACCTTCGCGCCGCCGAGGATGGCGACGAAGGGATGCTTGGGCTCGTCGAGAGCGCCGCCCATGACCTCGAGCTCCTTTTCGATCAGGAGACCGCAGACCGCGGGCAGGTAGTCCGCGATCCCGGCGGTGGAAGCGTGGGCGCGGTGCGCGGTGCCGAACGCGTCGTTGACGTAGATGTCGGCGAGGGACGCGAGAGCGCGGGCGAATTCGGGGTCGTTCTTCTCTTCTTCGGCGTGGAAGCGCACGGTTTCGAGAAGCAGGATATCGCCGTCCTTGAGAGCGGCGGCCTTCGCGGCGGCGTCGGGACCGACGACGTCTTTTGCCATGGCGACGGGCTTTCCGAGCAGTTCGGCGAGCTTGTCGGCGACGGGCCGGAGGGAGAGCTTGGTGATATCGTCCTTTGCCTTTTCGAGAGCGGCTGCCTTGGCGGCTTCGCGCTCGGCCTCGGGGAGCTCGTCGATCTTCTTCAGTTCTTTCTTGGAGAGCTTGACCTTCTCGTCGAGAACGTTGTGCGGTCTTCCGAGGTGGCTGCAGAGGATGACTCTCGCGCCGTTGTCGGAGAGATACTTGATCGTGGGAACGGCGCCGATGATGCGCTTCGCGTTGGTGATGGTCGTTCCGTCCAGCGGGACGTTGAAGTCGCATCTGGCGATGACTCTTTTGCCCTTAACGTCGATGTCGAGGATAGATTTCTTGTTGTACATTGACTTATTTCCTTTCAATGGCAGTTTCAAATTTTCATAAAAATTATTGTATCATACTTTTCGCACTTTGACAATACAAAAAACGCAAAAAATCATCTGTCCGGCGGGTGAAAACCCAAAAAATTTACATTTTTTCTTTACTTTGCGCCCCGTCGACGAAAAAAAAGAGCGCGCCGGGGCGATTTTCGTCGCTTTTGCGGTTGACTTGACGGCGAAAAGGGTGTTATGATTTAGTATAAAAGAAATAGAAGGAAAGGCGGCGCCGGAAAATTGACCTTGAACTGGTACGATCTTATCGCCCAGGCGATCGGATTTATCGGAGTGGCGCTGAACATCGTCGCCTTCCAGTGCAAAAAGCACAAAAACGTGATGATCTTCAAATCCTCCAACGAGCTCGCCTTCGCCGCGCAGTATATCATGCTCGGCGCCTACACCGGGGCGGCGCTCAACGGGGTCAGCATCGTCAGGAACCTTCTCTTCGCGCGGCTCGTCGAAAAGAAGAAGCCGACTCTTGTGTATCAGATAGTTTTCGCCCTCTTTTTTGTCGTCGTGGGCATCTTCACCTGGAAGGGACCTCTCGACGCGCTCGTTATCCTCGCAAAGCCGCTGAGCACCTTCTCCTACGGGTTGAGCGACACCGCGAAGGTCAGGCTCCTGAGCCTCCCGGTCAGCGTCTCCTGGCTCGTTTACAACTACACGGCGGGTTCTGTCGCGGGGATAATCTGCGAGGCGTTCACCCTCGTCAGCCTCATCACGGCGATCATCAGGATCGACCTTCCGAAATACCGGGAGAAAAACAGAGAGACCGGAGAGCATAATCCCGACTGAATCCGTCAAAATTCACAAAAATTCGGTTTTTTTCGGAAAGCTATTTACAAATCGGCTTTTTTGATGTATCATAAACGCGGTAAAACACATGATCTTTAAGTGCGGTACGGGTTGCCGGCAAGATTTGTCATACACGCCATTTTTGCGGGATCTTGTCGGACGACGGGATCCCGTTTTTTGACGCGGATTAATAAAAAGGCTTCATTGAGATCCCCGGGAGGCGCTGAAAATGAAATTCAAGGCTTCGATCATGGACGAGGCGGCGATGAAGAGAGCACTGGTGCGCATGAGCCACGAGATCCTCGAAAAGAACAAGGGCACAGACGACCTCTGTCTTGTCGGGATAAAGAGCAGAGGCATCCCGCTCGCTCAGATCATCAGGGACAACATCAGATCCATAGAGGGCGTGAGCGTGCCCTGCGGAGAGCTCGACATCAGTTTTTACCGCGACGATATGGAAAAAAAGTCGCCCGCTCCGGTGTTCAACGGCGCGGGGCTCGGATTTGAGGTCGAAGACAAGAACATCGTCATCGTCGACGACGTGCTCTACACCGGGCGCACGGCGAGAGCCGCGATTGAGGCGCTGTTCTCCCTCGGCAGGCCCGCCGCGATAAGGCTGGCGATCTTGGTCGACAGGGGCCACAGGGAGCTGCCGATAAGGGCGGATTTTGCCGGGAAGAGCATCCCGACCTCCAAAAGCGAATTCGTGAAGGTGTCGATCCCGCCCTATGACGGCGAAATCGGAGTCGCGCTCTGCGAGAAGTGAGCCGGGGGCTGTAAACCAGTATATTTTGCCGGGAGGCAATCTATAAAAAACATAAAACCGGAGGAATTTATGAAACTCATCTACAACGTCAAAGACCGTCCGAAGTCAGGACAGGTGCTGGTCTTCGCGATCCAGCAGCTGCTGGCGATCCTCGCGGCGACCATCGCCGTGCCCGCGATCGTCGGAAACGGCATGAGCCAGTCCGCCGCTCTGTTCGGCGCCGGCGTCGGCACCCTCATCTACGTTCTGTTCACCAAGGGCAGGAGCCCCGTGTTCCTCGGCTCCTCGTTCGCATTCCTGCCGTCTATGTTCGCGGCTTTCGCAGGCGGCGTCTCCGCGAGCCTCGGATACCTCGGACTGATAATCGGCGCCGTGATGGCGGGTCTTGTCTACGTCGTCATCGCCATCATCGTCAAATTCGCCGGATCCGGCTGGGTCAACAAGCTGATGCCCGCCGTCATCATCGGACCCACGGTCGCGATCATCGGTCTCTCCCTTTCCTCCAACGCGGTCCTCAACTCTCTCGGCTACAACAATATGGCTGAAGCGATCGTCGACGGCAACAGCGGCTTCATCATGAGCCTCAAGACCGGCGTCAACCTGATCTGCGCCATCGTCGCCCTCACCGTTATCATCCTCTGCTCGGTCTACGGCAAGAAGATGGCCAAGATGATCCCCTTCATCATCGGTATCTGCGCCGGATATCTCGCGGCCCTCTGCTTCACCCTCATCGGCAACGCCGCCGGTCTGGACGCTTTCAAGATCCTCAACTTCGACGCTTTCTCGAACATGAAGTGGATCCCCGATTTCACCTTCGTGACCGCGTTCAGCGGCAACTATGACTACGGAACGACAGGCGGTTTCGGCAGCTACATCGCGGCGATCGCGGTGGCTTACGTCCCGGTCGCCTTCGTCGTGTTCGCGGAGCATATCGCCGACCACAAGAACCTTTCCTCCATCATCGAATCCGATCTGCTTGAAGATCCCGGTCTCCACCGCACCCTCCTCGGCGACGGCGTGGGCTCCATGGCGGGCGCTTTCTTCGGCGGCTGCCCCAACACCACCTACGGCGAATCCGTCGGCTGCGTCGCGATCTCCGGCAACGCTTCGGTCATCACCACCGTCGTGACCGCCTGCATCGCGATCCTCGCATCCTTCGTCGCTCCCTTCACGACCTTCCTCGCAACGATCCCGACCTGCGTCATGGGCGGCGTCTGCATCACCCTCTACGGCTTCATCGCTGTCTCGGGACTCAAGATGCTCCAGAAGGTCAACCTTGACGACAACCGCAATCTGTTCCCCGCCTCGATCATCCTGATCCTCGGCGTCGGCGGAATGAGACTCGTGTTCGGAAGCATCACTATCACCTCCATCGCGGTCGCTCTGATCCTCGGCATCATCGCAAACGTTATCCTCAACCTCAAAAAGTCCGAAGCCAAAGACGAAAAGAAATAATCAAGCATCCCTCATCCCCCTCCCTTTGTCCGCCGCGGGTCTTTTCCTGCGGCGGACTTTTTTGCGCTTCGGCTTTTTTTGCAAAATCAATGTCCGGGTTTTTTGCGACCGAGCCGTCTCGGATACTGCGTTCGGGAGTTTTTTTGTTCTTTTGTTATGAAAAAGCGTCCGGAAAATGAAAAAATTGTTGACAAATCACGCTCGGTATGATAAACTTGTCTCAACCTGAGGGAGTAGTTAGCGCAAAACGCGGGCTATGTCGTCACCACGGTCTAAGGACCCGGCATAATCCATAATTAACGAGACTCAAGGCGGACTTTTCGTCCTGCCCGGAGTCTTTTGTTTTTTTGCTTCGGCGCTTTACGGACCAAAAAGCCTGCAAATCGAGAAAAGAAGAACGGAGTTAAAAATGGAACCATATTTGAGAGAAAAAGAAGAGGTGCTGAGTGAACTCGGTTCGTCCGCGGACGGTCTGAGCGAAGAAGAAGCCCGTAAGCGCCTTGAAGAGCACGGCGCGAACAAGCTGACCGAGGCGAAAAAAGAAAGCATCGTCAAGCGCTTTCTCGCCCAGCTCGCGGACCCGATGATCATCATTCTGCTCGCCGCCGCCGTATTCAGCGCCATAACCGCCGTCGCGAAGGGCGATTCGTTCGCGGACGTCTTCATCATCCTGTTCGTCGTCATCGTGAACGCGGTGCTCAGCGTCGTTCAGGAGAGCAAGGCGGAGCAGGCGATAGAGGCGCTCAAATCCATGGCTTCGCAGACGACGCGGGTGTTGAGGAACGGGATACTGTCTATCGTCAAGAGCGAAGAGCTCGTTCCGGGCGATCTTGTCTGCCTGGAGGCGGGCGACGCCGTCCCCGCCGACTGCCGCATCGTCGAGTGCGCCTCTCTCAAGGCAGAAGAGGCGGCGCTGACCGGCGAATCGGTCGCGGTCGACAAGACCGACGCCGCGCTCAAGGGCGAAAAGATCCCGCTCGGCGACAGAAAGAATATGCTCTATATGGGCTCCTCCGTCGCATACGGCAGGGCGAAGGCCGTCGTCTGCGGCACGGGTATGGATACCGAGATCGGCAAGATCGCCGACGTCATTTCAAAAGCCCAGCAGGAACAGACGCCCCTGCAGAAAAAGCTCGCGGAGCTCTCCAAGATCCTCACGAAGCTCGTTCTTGCGATCTGCGCCATCATGTTCGCGGTCGGCGTTATCCGCGCCGGATCTTTCACGACGGAAGTTTTGCTCGACACCTTCATGATCGCCGTCTCGCTCGCGGTCGCCGCGATCCCCGAGGGGCTCGTCGCCGTCGTGACGATAGTGCTTTCGATCGGAGTCACGAAGATGGCTCGGCGCAGCGCGATAATAAGAAAGATGACCGCGGTCGAAACTCTCGGCTGCACGCAGGTGATATGCTCCGATAAGACCGGGACCCTCACCCTCAACAAAATGACGGTCGCAGACACCTACGGACCCGACACCGCTCTTCTCGCCCGCGCGATGGCGCTCTGCAGCGACGCGGAGTTCGATCTCGAAGCCCGCACGGCGGTCGGAGAACCGACAGAGTGCGCGCTTGTCAACTACGCCGCGTCCGTAGGTCTCGAAAAACCCGATCTCAAAAAGCAGTTCCCGCGCGTCGGCGAAGCGCCTTTTGATTCTATGAGAAAGCGCATGTCGACCGTGCACCGTTTGCCGGAAGGCTTCGTGCAGTTCACCAAGGGAGCGCCCGACGAGGTGCTCGCGCACTGCACGAAAGTCCTGACAGAGGAGGGCGTCAAGCCGCTCGGAGATAAGGAAAAGAGCGACATCACTTCCGCGAACCGCTCGATGGCGGACCGCGCGCTGAGAGTGCTCGCCGCCGCGTACAGGCCCCATGCGCTTCTTCCCGAGGACTTCTCGCCGGACGCGCTCGAAGAGGGAATGATCTTCGTCGGGCTCTGCGGGATGATAGATCCCGTGCGTCCCGAGGTCAAGGACGCCGTGCGCACCTGCCGCGAGGCGGGGATCCGCACCGTCATGATAACAGGCGACCACATCAACACCGCCGTCGCGATCGGCAGGCAGCTCGGCATAGTCACCGACCCGTCTCAGGCGATCCGCGGAGCCGAGCTCGACGATATGAGCGACGAAGAGCTCGACAGGGCGGTCGAACAGTACAGCGTCTACGCGCGCGTCCAGCCTGAGCACAAGGTCAGGATCGTCAGCGCGTGGAAGCGCAAGGGAATGATAACCGCGATGACCGGAGACGGCGTGAACGACGCGCCGAGCATCAAGGTCGCGGATATCGGGGTCGGCATGGGCATCACCGGCACGGACGTCACAAAGAACGTCGCGGATATGATCCTCGCCGACGACAACTTCGCCACCATTGTCGCCGCGGTCGGAGAGGGCAGGCGGATCTATCAGAACATCCGCAAGGCGATCCAGTTCCTTCTGTCGTCCAACCTCAGCGAGGTCATCGGCATCTTCTTCGCGACCATAATGGGCTTCACGCTCTTGAAGCCCGTCCACATGCTCTGG
>JAFTEP010000254.1 GCA_017453605.1 Clostridia bacterium | reverse complement strand
TTTCATCGATCACCCGCGCGCCGGGAGGCGAGGCGAGAAGCCTCGGCAGACCGTCGGCGTATCCCGCGCAGAGCACGGCGATCTTCGTCGGTTTTGACGCCGTGAAGCGCCGGTCGTAGCCCGCGGATTCCCCGGGCTTGAGCTCTCTTATCTGAGCGATCCTCGTTTTCAGCGCCATCACCGGGATAAGCGGAGCGTTTTTTTCTTCCCAGAGCTTTTTTATCTGCTCCGAAGGATACGCGCCGTATAAACATATCCCCGCCCTGACCATCCCCCTCGACGAATTGTCTGATCTCATCGAGGCGGCGCTGTTCGAGATGTGCTTTATCTCAAACTCAAAGCCCTCTTTTTCGAGCTTTCCGAGCGCGGAGTCGAAGCGCTCCGTCTGCAGGTCGGTGAAATCCGAGGTCAGATCGTCGCTTTCGGCGTAGTGCGAGAACACGCCTTCGGGGATGAGATTTTTCATGCCGAAGACTTTCCCAGCCGTCAGGGCGAAATCCTCTCTTTCGGTCGTGAAGCCGAGGCGCGACATCCCCGTGTCGAGCTTCAGGTGTATCTTCAGTTTTTTTCCGTCCGCTTTTTTGTTCAGCGCTTCGGCGTAGGAAAGCGAATAAACGCACTGTCTTATCCCGAGATCCGCCATCAGCGGCGCGTATGACGGATCTGTGAGGCCCGCTATCAGTATCGGCTCCGTCACTCCGCTGTCTCTCAGTCTGAGCGCCTCGCTTATCTCCGCCACCATGAAAAAGTCCGCTCTCTTTTCGAGGGCGCGGGCGGCGATCAGCGCGCCGTGACCGTAGGCGTCCGCCTTTATCACCGCGCAGACCTTCGTCTTTTCAGAGGTGTTTTTTCTTATCGCGTCAAAATTCTTTTTCAGCGCGTCCGTGTCTATCTGCGCCCAGGTCCTGTGCGTGGGCGAAATCTCAGAGTGTGTGAACCCGTTCATTTTTTTCTTCTTTCGTCATCATTCCGGCGCCGATATCTTCGCTTCGAGCCGGTCCGTTTTAACCGTCAGCGGGAAAGCCGCGTCTTTTTTCAGGATGATCTTTGTCCGCCCGCATTCCCCGTCGCTTTCCCACTCGAAGATCAGCGTCCCGTCCTCTTTTTCGGTGCGGACGTATCCCTGTCCCGACGCCGTCTTTTCCGCGGCGCTCACGAGGGCGTAAAACGCGCTGCGTCCCGGGAGCGAAAACGTGATGCCGTCCATCACGTCTTTTTCTTCTCCGTTCTCGAATATCTTTGAAAAGCCCTCCTCGAAGTCGAGGCGCGCCGAGCCGTTTTCATTCAGCTCCAGCACCGCCTTCGCTCTGAGGCTTCCCCCGTCGATCTCTATCTCGACCGGGTATCTCTTGTTCTTTTCAAAAAAATTTTCGGGAGTTATTTCTTTTTTTTCCACGCAGGAGCCCACAAAAAGGCAGAGCGCCGTAAAAAAAGCGGCGATTAAAAATTTTTTCATTTTTTGGGACCGTTCCTTCTTTTTTTGTGAAATTATATTCACTCATCTGACGGATAATAACGGTCCCGGCGTTTTCAGATTTTGCCGTTTATAAATCTTCCGATCCTTTCCGGGATGTCGGAGGGGAGCATCGAAAGCCCCAGCTCCTCGCAGGCTATATCTCCCGCGCCTCCGTGCAGACAGGCTCCGAGCCGCGCCGCGTCGAAAGGCGAAAAGCCCTGCGCGAGAAGAGAGCCGATGATCCCGGTCAGGATGTCGCCGCTCCCGCCTCTTGCCATATAGGGGTTCCCGTTCATGTTCAGAGTCGATCTCGCGCCGTCGCTTATCACCGTGCCGTAGCCTTTGAGAAGCACGACGCAGCCGCACTTTTTCGCGTATTCCCGGCAGGCTTTTTCTCTGTCGGACTTTATCTCGTCCGCACTCAGCCCGGTCAGCTTAGAAAGCTCTCCCGGATGCGGAGTGAGGACCGCCCTCCCGGCAAATCCCGAGAGGATCCCGGCGTCGGTCCCGATCGCACTCAGCGCGTCCGCGTCGATGACCGCGGGGCAACCGCACTCTTCCGAGAGCGCGCCTATCGCTTCGCGCAGCTGAGCGCCGTTTATCCCGGCGGTGTCCCCGCCGGCAAGTCCGGGCCCGAGGGCGATCGCGGTCGCGCGCCCGGCGTGCGAGAATACCGTCCCGAGATCCTTTGCGAAGTCTCCCGAAAGCGGCGTCATCACAGCTTCGGGCGCGCGGTATCTTATCGGTCCAAGAGCCTCCGGCACGGAGATGCACTCCAGGATCCCGACTCCGCTTCTCAGCGCGCCGAGAGCCGCGAGCAGAAGGCAGCCGCTCATTTTTTCGCTTCCCGCCCACAGCGCGAGCCTGCCGAAATCCCCTTTGTGAGAATCGGGTTCGCGCACGGCGAGTTTTTTAAGAAGTTTTTGCATTTTCAGATCTCTTTTAAGAATTTTTCTATTCTTTCCGCCGCGAGCAGGGCGTTTTCTCTCGAAGTGTAGCCGGACAGCTTCATCTTTCCCTCTCCGGCGGCGCCGAAAATGCTGCCGGGGATCAGGGTCATCGCGGCTTTTTCCAGCACCGTCCCGAAAAAGCTCCACGAGCTCTCGTTTTTCGGGCATGAAAACCACAGATAAGGGGCGTTCACCGGCAGATCGCGGGCGAGCCCGGCGCTGATGAGCGGCTTTTTCAAGATCCTCACGTTGTCGGTGTATAATTTCACTCTCTCCCTCACGAGGCTCTGTCCCTCGGGAGTGAACACGGCGCAGGCTCCGCGCTGTATAATGTTGGACACCCCGTTGAAGCGGATCCTCTGCCGTCTCGACCACAGGCGGTTCAGCTTCTCGGAGCCGAAGACGACCCTGTTCGGTATGACGGTGTATCCGAGGCGCGTGTTTGCAAAGCCCGCCGATTTCGAGAGAGAACAGATCTCGACCGCGCACTCGGCGGCGCCCTCTATCTCGTAGATCGACCTTACTCCTCCCTCGGCGACGAAGGCCTCGTAGGATGCGTCGAATATGATGAGGGCTTCGTTTATCAGCGCGTATTCCACCCATTTCGAGAGCTGTTCGGCGCTGTAGACCAGCCCCGACGGATTGCCGGGGTTCGAGAGATAGATCACGTCGGCTTTCAGGCCGTCCGGCATCGGGACCTCGTTTTCTTTTGCCGTTACGAAGCGGATCGGGCGCGACGAAAAGAGGTTCGAGCTGTAGTAGATCGGGTTGAAGGGCTGAGTTATCAAAACGACGTCTTCGTCCGAAAAAAGGTCGGTGAGGGCGGTGATGTCGCATTTTGCGCCGTCGTTTATGAAGATCTCCGAGTCGGCGATCTTCACCCCTCTTTTCAGATAAAAGTCGCTGATCGCCTCAGTTAAAAACGGATATCCCTGCCTCGGAGGAAGCTTCATCAGCGAATGAGATATGCTCTCGAGAGCGCTCTTCATCGCCTGGGTGCAGGGATCGGGGCAGGGCAGGGGATCGTCCTCCAGATCCAGCCTCACGATGACTTTGTCGGGGTTCGCGAACTGGAAGTCCTGAGTCTTTTTCTCTATGACCGCGGCGGGATCGACGTCCGATATCCGCATAAAGTATTCGTTCAGCCTCATTTGGTTGTTCCCTCCGGTCGTTTTTGCGGCTCCCCGCAGTCGTTCTCCGGCGGTATTATACACTTTTTTTGCCGGATTGTAAACCCTTTTCGTTTTTTGTGCCGCATGTGCGCCGTTCCGTGTCGTGTGAAAGCTCGGTTTTTCTTGACAAAAACTCTTATTTGTGCTATGCTTGACTTTGTTAAAATACGCCGTCTTTTTCCGGCGGCTCCTATTGAAGGAATTGAAAGGTTACACAATGCCTATCCTCGAATGTAAAGATCTGACCAAGTGCTACGTCAAAGGTCTTCCGGTGCTCGACCGCTTCAATCTGTCCCTTCCCGCGGGCAGGATCCTCGGGATCCTCGGACCCAACGGCTGCGGCAAGAGCACTCTTCTCAAACTGATAGCAGGGCTTCTGATCCCCGATTCGGGGGATATCAGGGTCGATTCTCTCCCGGTCGGAGAAAAGTCGAAGGCGATCGTTTCCTACCTTCCCGAGCGCACTTATATATCTCCCTCGATGAAGGTGGGCGCCGCCGTGGGGTTTTTCAAGGAGTTTTACGAAGACTTTGATTCCTCCAGAGCCGCGTCGCTTCTCGAAGCGATGAAGATCCCGCTTTCCGCAAGATTCGCGACTTTGTCCAAGGGCACGAAGGAAAAGGTCCAGCTCGTTCTCGTCATGAGCCGCCGCGCGCGTCTCTATCTGCTCGACGAGCCTCTCGGCGGCGTCGATCCGGTCGCGCGCGATCAGGTCCTCACGGCGATCATCTCCTCTCACGGACCCGATTCCTCTGTCGTCATCACGACCCACCTCGTCCACGACGTCGAGAATTATCTCGACGACTTCATTATGATGGGCTCAGGCGGAAGGATCCTTTTCGGCGGCGACGCCCGCGAGACGATGGCTCAGAGGAACATGAGGCTCGAATGGATCTACAGGGAGGTCTTCAGATGATAAAAAAGCTCTTTTTTCACGATCTGAAAGCTGTTTTTAAGATCTGGTGGATCTTTGCCGCCGTGTTCACGGCGTTCGCCGCGCTCGCCTGCCTCTGCGCGGGAGTTCTCGATCTCGGGAACGGAAAGGTCTGGCTCGACAGCTCTCAGGCGCTCTCCGCCGTCCGTTCCTCGGCGATCACGGGCCTGGTGATGTCGTATCTTGTGATGTGGGTGTTCTATTACGCGTCGATCGCCGTCCCGCTCGTCCATCACTACAAGGTTGATTTCACCGACGAGGCGTATCTGACCTTCACCCTTCCCGCGAAAAAGTCTCAGATCTTCGCCGCTGAGTTTATGTGCGCCTTGACATTTATGGCGGCGTGCCTTGTCATGAGGCTTGTCGGCGTATCGCTGGTCATCTTTCTGGCGAGCGGCAGCGATCCCGTCACGTTCAGCGATTTTTCAAACTCCGTCCTGTTCGTCGTCGGCATCAATCCCCTCGAGGCTCTCTTCGCTGAGTCGGTCGACCCGGTCTTCTCGCTGGTCGCCTATATCTTCGAGGAGGTCTGCCTGCATATCACGCTGGTCTTCGCGCTCACCCTCGGCTGCTGTATGGAAAAAAAGCACAAGATCCTCGCGTCCCTTGCGTCGTTTTTGCTCCTGAGGATCGTCATTTCGCTCGTCGAGCCCGAAAGCACGCTTCTCGGCACGCTCTCGGGGCTCTTCAACGACGGCATCGCCCGGACTCAGGCGGGCGGCTCCGAGGAGCTTTTTAGCTTCATCCTTTCAGTCGCGACAAGTCTGTGTCTGACCGCCGTGATGTACGTTCTGAGCCTTCATATCGTCGAAAAGAAACTCGATCTTGAATGAGAGGGGAGAATCAAATGGATCAAAAGGTTTTCAAAAAAACTCTCGCGGCATTTCTCGCCGCCCTCTTTCTCCTCCCGGTCTTCGTCACCGCGGCGTCTGCTCTGACGCTCTCCGACGGGTTCTACTACGACGACGGGATCTATTACGACGAGGACGAGGATTACGACACCTGGCTCAAAAGGCAGGAGGCGATAGAGAGAGCGCGCAAGACCGCCTCTTTCATTATCGGAGGAGTGATCCTGCCGGTCTTCGGGATCGCGTTCTTTGCGGTGATGTGGATAAAAAAGAAGATCCCCTCTTCAAGGTGCGCCGTCGTTCTCGTCTCGCTCGCGATCTACGTCGGCGTGAGGACCGCGTATTTTATCATCACTCTCTGAAAAATCAGCCGGAACACTTGTAAAAATCTGCCCGGAGTGATAAAATTATTAAACAAAGAACTTTTAAACTAAAAACAAAAATAATAAAGAATGTGAGGAAAAACAAAATGTCATTACCCGTTGCGCTCCAGCTATATTCCGTCCGTGACGCCTTCAAGGCGGACGCCGTCGGCACCCTGAAAAAAGTGAAAGAAATGGGCTATTCCGGCGTGGAATTTGCCGGTCTTTTCGACAACGATCCCGCCGCTCTCAGAAAAGAGCTCGACGCTCTCGGACTCAAGGCGATCAGCGCCCACGTTTCGATAGATCAGCTCACCGGAGATATCGACAAGGTCATCAGGGACTATAAGGTCCTCGGCTGCGAATATATCGCGATCCCCTGGCTCGACGCGAAAACGATGCTCACCCCCGAAGCCTTCCCGCAGACCATCGAGACCTTCACAAAGATCGGCGAAAAGCTCACCGCCGCCGGCTTTGTCATGCTCTATCACAACCACAACTTCGAGTTCAAGATCGTCGGCGGAAAGTATATCCTCGATATGATCTATTCCGAGATCCCCGCCTCCCTTCTCCAGACCGAGCTCGACACCTGCTGGGTCAACGTCGGCG
>JAFTEP010000253.1 GCA_017453605.1 Clostridia bacterium | reverse complement strand
GATGACGACATAGTTGCCGTAGGAACGGTGATACTCGGCGATGACGACCTTTCCGGCGGCGGAAGCGAACACGTTGACGGGAGTGTGGTTTGTGGGTATGTCTATGCCGGTGTGGCTTCTTCCCTTGTATTTCTGAGAGATGTAGTTGTACTTGACCGCGACGGGCCAGATGAAATCGCCGCTGTACTGACGGACGTTCTTTTCGGCCTCCTCGGCTTCCTTTATCTTCTTGGCGAGAGCGTTGATCTCGGCGTCGAGCTGATTTCTCGCCGCCTCGTTCTCGTTTTTGAGCTTTTCGAGCTCGCTCTGGTTGTTTTCGATCTGCTCAATGAAGCTGACCGCTTCCTCGCGCTTAACGGTGAGCTCTTCTTTTTTCTGTTCGTTTTCTTCCTTCAGCGAAGCGTAGAGCTGTCTTGTTTGTTCAAGCTCGTCCCTTTTTGATTCGAGGCTTTCTTTGGATTCGGTAAGATCCTTCAGGATCTTCTCGTCGTTCTCGAAAAGGTCGTTCATGACCTCCACCCGGCTCAGAAGATCGGAAATGCTCCCGGAGCCGAGGATGAACTCGAGATACTGCATAGCTCCCTTTTCCTGGGAAAACACGAGCCTTCTGCGGATGATCTCGAGATCGTCGTCGATCTTGGAGTTGGTCTCATCGATCTCCTGCTCGAGAGACGAGATCAGACCGTCACATTCCGCCATAAGCTGCTCGGAGACCTCGATGAGATCGGAAAGAGCTTCGATCTGCTGATCGAGGAGCGCCTTCTGAGTCAGCGCGGAAGCCTTCTCGCTCTTTGCTTTGGCAAGGTCGGAATTGATCTTGGAGAGCTTTTCCTGGAGCGATTTTTTGTCGCTCACGAGATTGTTGTACTGGGTCTTGTCGCTCGAGGTAGAGGCGACGACTTCCGCGGGAGCGCCCGCCGACAGAAAGACGAAGACGAGCGCCGCAAAAAACGCGGCGACGCTTTTGAGAAGCTTTGTTAAATTCATATCGTGAAGTTTTTTCATCCTTGGATCCTTGAAAACCTTGATTTTTCTTTTTCACTAAAAAAAGAAGTTTTTTATTCAGTCCCGGGACCTGTCACTGTGCGGGAACCGACGGGAAAACAAACGAGTCAGTCTCTGCGTCGCAGGTGAGTCCGATGCCCTCAAAAGAGGCGGAAACGGGCGGCGCAAAATATCGGGTAACTATCAGAACCGCCGTCTGATCGGAAAGTCTGAAAAGCGTCTGTACGGCGCCGTTTCCGGCGGTGGCGGAGCCGACAAGGCCGGCGCCGGAGCAATCCCTGAGAGAGGCGGCGACAAGTTCAGCCGCGCCGGAGGTGGACGAATCCACCCACACGGTCGGAGAAAGCGGAAGGATGGTGCCGTAGGAGGCGCGCAGGACCGTCACGTCCTCGACGGAAGAATATGTCCTGGCATAAGGAAGATCCGAAACGAGCCTGTCGAGGACCGCCGAGGCGTTTTCGAAAGAGCCCCAGTCGCAGGACCTGAGATCGATGACAAGACTGTCGACAAGAGAGTTTTTGAATGACTCGAACGCGGCGGAAAGTTCGTCGGCTGTACGCGAGGTGAAAAGCCAGATCCTCACGTAAGCTTCATTCCCTTCGAGAGAGAAGCTGACCGACGGATAGTCAAAGGTCTTTACGGCGACGTCCGCCGTAAAGGACGCGCCCGCGCGGGAACAGACGACGCTGACTTTATCGCCGCTCTGCGACCACACAAGTTCCCTGAGCTGCGAAGGCGAGAGCCCCGAAACGGGACGCGAATTGACGCTGACGATACGGTCGCCGACGAGAAGTCCCGAGTCTTCGGCTCCGGTCCCCCCTATCACTCTCGAAATGAAGACGTTGCCTTCCTTATCGCAGACGGTGTCGAATCCGGGGCCCCTGAGAGAGCCCGAGCCGAGCAGAAGATAGTCAAAAAGAGCGTTCTTGTCGAGATAGCGGCATCTGCCGTCGGAGAGCGACTCAAGATACCCGGAAACGCTTGCGGCGTCGAGCGAAGCGGGGTCGATTGCACCGACGTAGTTCTTTTTCAAGATCTCCTGGACGGCGAAAAGCTTTGAGAAATCCTGCCTCCCGTCCGAGATCTGATCGAGTTTTTTCTGATATTTATCGTTGAGGACCCGGCAGGTGAGCTGAAAAGTGAAAAGAGCGCCGATGATGACAAGAACGATCGAGGACGCGACGGATATCTGTCTTTTCACTTTTTCACCGCCTTTCTAACGTAACTCAGACCTTGTTGTATTTTCTGAGGCTCATCACGGTGCTTATCAGACCCGCGCCGACGCCGACGGACATGAACAGTCCGAGAAGCGTGTAGGCGATCGCGGAGAACGGGATGATCTGGACGATCGAATAAGCCCCGAGAAGTTCTACCATAAAATATTTATAGAGATAATACTGTATTCCGAACGCGATGCCGCCGGAGACGGCTCCGATGATGATGCCCTCGATATAGAACGGAGCGGAAACGAAGAAGCCCGTGCCGCCGACGTAGCGCATGATCGCGATCTCGTCCCTGCGGGCGAAGATCGAGAGCTTGAGGGTGTTTGCGATGACGAAGATGCTGACGACGAGGAGCAGGATCAGAAGCCAGCTGAGAACGAGGGTGATGACGCTCTTCAAAGTGTCGATGTTCTGAGCGATCTCGACGTTTGCGCCTATGTAGCTGACGCCTTCGATCTGTTCGATCTGATAGGTCAGGGTGTTGACCGAGGCGTCGTCGTCGTAGGTGACGGTGAACTGATCCCTGAGCGGGTTGGCCTCGCCCTCGTAGATCCTGAACAGATCCTCGTATTTGGGATACTGGCTCGCCATCTCGCCGAGGACGGCGTCCTTCGATTTGAAGTCGACGGACGTGACGCTCCTGAGGGAGCGGAGCCTTTCGCCGATCTCGGTGACCTCGTAATCCTCGGCGCCCTCCTTGACGAGGACGAGGATCTTGTTGTAGCCGTCGAGACGGTTGAGGTTGTCGGTGACGTTGTAGGTGATCGCCCAGGACGAGCCCATCACAAGAAGACTGCTGACGAGGATGACGATCGAGGCAAGGGTCATAACGCCGTTGCGGAAGATACCCTTGAACGCCAGCTTGAAAAAGTAGAAGATATTATATACTCTGATCTTCATCGAACATACCGCCTGTTCTGTCGCTGGTTATCTTTCCTTCGCTGATCGTAACGACGCGCTTGTTGAAATAGTCGACGATGCTTTTTTCATGTGTTATCACGACGACCGTTTTGCCGAGCTTGTTGATCTTTATGAGAAGCTGGATCATTTCTATGCTCTTTATCGGGTCGATGTTGCCCGTAGGCTCGTCGGCGATGATGATTCCGGGGTTGTTGATGACGGCTCTTGCGATCGCGACCCTCTGCTGTTCGCCGCCGGAGAGCTGATGCGGATAGGAATAGACCTTGTCCTCGAGACCGACGAGCTTCAGAAAGCGCATGACGCGCGTCTTGATGACCCGGCGCGGTTCTCCGACGACGTGCATCGCGAAAGCGATGTTCTCGAACACGTTGAGGTTCGGGAGGAGCCTGAAATCCTGAAAGACGATGCCGAGCCTGCGTCTGAGCTTGGGGATCTTCCTGCGCGGCATCCTGACAAGATCGAATCCGTCGATGAAGAGCTTGCCGCCTGTGACGCGCTCCTCGCAGAGAAGCAGCTTCGACAAAGTGGTCTTCCCCGCTCCGGACGCGCCGACGATGAACACGAACTCTCCGTCCTCGATCCTCAGATCGACGTTCTTGAGAGCTTTGGTCCCGTCGGGATAGGTTTTTGTGACGTTTTCAAGTTCGATCATTTTTTAATCTCCGTTAAATTCCGTTCACGTCAGAACTTGATGGGCTTCGCGGTCAGATACCTCTTCACCATCATCGCCACCTTGAAGGTGATCGCGTGATCGAAGTCCCTTAGATCGAGCCCGGTGAGCTTCTTGATCTTGTCGAGACGGTAGACGAGGGTGTTCCTGTGGACGAAAAGCCGCCTGGACGTTTCGCTGACGTTGAGGTTGTTCTCGAAGAACGACTGGATCGTCATGAGCGTTTCGCGGTCGAGAGACTCGAGCGCGCCGCGCTTGAACACCTCGTTGAGGAACATTTCGCAAAGCGTGTTGGGAAGCTGATAGATGAGTCTGCCGATGCCGAGGCTCTCGTAATTGACGATGTTCTTCTCGGTGTCGAAGACCTTGCCGACCTCTATCGAGACCTGTGCCTCCTTGTAGGCTCTGGCAAGCTCCTTGAGGTTCTCGGCGGGAGTGCCGATGCCAACGACGACCTTGATGTAGAATTCGGTGCTGAGAGTGTCGACCATTCCTCTGGCGACCTTTTCGATCTCCCGTGAAGAAACGCCGCTCTTGACTTCCTTGACGAGCGCGACGTCGTATTCCCCGACGCTGATAACGAAATCCTTGTTCTTGTCCGGGAAGAGGTTCTGGATGAGATCGACCGGCACGAGATCCGTGAGCGGATTGAACTTGATAAGATACACGACTCTCGTGACGTCCGGTACTACCCGCAGCTCCTTGGCGCGAAGATAGATGTCGCTCGGCAGGATGTTGTCGAGGATTATGTTCTTGACAAAGCTCGCCTTGTCGTACTTCTCATCGTAGAGAGTCTTGATCTGGCTGAGGGAAATGCCGATGAGGGTTGCCATATCAGACGCGACCGAATCCTCGCCCTCCACGAACGACAGATACTCCGTCTTCCCGTGGGAATTGATCGGGCTGTATGTATATCCGCCGAGGACGAACTGTCCCCTCGTGTAAAATATATCGGCGCTTATGTCGCTGACGGCCTCGCCGATCCTGGCAAGCTCGCTGCAGGAGATGATGAAGCCGTTCTGATCGACCACGCCGATCACACGGTTGACGGCGTCCTTCATCTGATGGACTATGCTCTGGAACAATCTGTTTGACATCTAAACCGCTCTCCTCTCATATTTGGGGCAAAAGAGTTTCGTCATTTTAAACAAAAAACCAAGGCGTTTTTTGTG
>JAFTEP010000252.1 GCA_017453605.1 Clostridia bacterium | reverse complement strand
GTCAGGATATCAGCTTGCAGACGCCCCGGAAATCGCAGTGACACATTGGTACTATAAAAACGGTGATGAAACTTTAAGTCAGTCCAGATATATCGAGCTGTGGTTGCCGATAGAAAAGATCTGACACAAAGGGCGGGCAAAAGCCCGCCCTTATCTGTGCAGAATGATTCAGATATACTTATCCCTATCCACCGAATAATATGTCAGATCGCGCCCGACGCCGAGATAGGTCAGCTCCTTCGGAGCGAACCTAAAGAAAGTCATCCCGCATTTTTCCATCACGCGCCGAGAGGCGTCGTTGCCGGAGAAAAACGAGGCGCAGATCTTCTGAAAGCCTTTTTTTCCGAACAGATATTCTATGTACTTTCCGACCGCTTCTGTCGCGTAACCTTTTCCTCAGAAGCGCGATCCTATGCAGTAGCCTATCTCGCAGGAGGTCTCCGTCTCCTCGAAATAAACGAGAAGTCCGATGAGCCGCATCGTGCTTTTCAGCCGGATCGGCATGAGCCGGTCGCTGTCGCGGTATCGGGAAAGGATCGCATCAAAATCAAAGTCATCTAAAGTCTCAACGTACGGGCACATAAAGGTCTCGAGCACCTTTTTGTCGTGGGATACGTTGAAGAAGTAGTCTTCTTTGTCGCTCTCTTTGAGAGAGTCCATCACAAGTCTTTCGGTTTCCATTTTCATTTTTCAGCCGCCGTATCAGCCGGCGGTCTCTGTTTTATCTCCGATCTGTTCGGCTCCGCTGCGGCAGAAAAGTGACAGGATGATCATAAAGACGCCCGTTCCGACGGAAGAATAGTCGCTTAGGCGGATCTTTTCAACAGCAGGATAAAAGTGCGCGGCGATCCCGAGCCCGATCGAGCAGACGATGAGCGCGGCAAGGGGGATCACGACGGCTAAGATGCCGAGACGGAGCAGTTCCTTCGATCCGCGCAGGGTAAAGGGCGTTCCGTCGGCGAGCTCGTTTTTGAAGTAGTTTTCGGCAAACCTGCAAAGCACCGCCTCCGATACGCAGAAGACCATACCGACCGCGATCGCCGCGTAAAGCTCGGGCATACCGATCCCGGCTTCGTTTTCGATCAGCCCGTGGAGCGTGACGTCTCCGATCTTCAGCGTTTCGACTCCGAGCGCCAGGCTGACGATGCCCGCCGCGCATAAGCAGAAGCCCACTATACAGAATATGAAGATGATCCTGCAGAGTATCTTTGCGATCTTCATTAAGGTCTGGATGATTTTAAGCGTTTTCATAAAAAAGTCCTCCTGAAAAGAATAATATGAGTTGAGATCATCGCCGTCGATCGCCGTCAGCCAAACGTTTTCCTGCGATCCCGCCGCACAAATTATACCACGGATCCGCCGTTTTTTCAATACCGCCCCGCGCTTTTCTCCGGGAAAGGCGGGGGAGAGATGACGCGTCGGCGCGGGAACATTAAAGAATCAAACCGTTTGTAAAAAAATTTCACTTGCGAAGCAAGTGTATGTGATCGATCTCGCCCTATCGAGCGGATCGGGCGAGAATGATTACATACGCCTTCGGCGATCACATACAGCGCTTGCGCGCTGATTACATGCACGGCCGGCGCCGTGATCACATACAGCGCTTGCGCGCTGATTACATGCACGGCCGACGCCGTGATCACATACAGCGCTTGCGCGCTGATTACATACCAAGCCTCCTTCGGCGGCTTGGATCCGCACCAGAAAAACCGTTCCGGGAGGAACGGTTTTTCTGGTGCGGGTGGCGGGGGTCGAACCCGCACGGTTGCCCACCGGTTCCTAAGACCGGCGCGTCTGCCAATTTCGCCACACCCGCGTATCGCCGCCGGAGGATCCCGGCGGCGTGGATATTCTATCACATTTTTCTTGACAATTCAAGGGGAAAAGAACGGATTTTATCCGTTTCGGGTCAGTTTCCGGAAAGTCTGAGATCGAAGAAGTCGAGTTCTGTGCCCAAAAGCTGGCTCGACGGGTTGACCGCCACTCCCATGATCCTCGCTTCGAAGTGCAGACATCTTCCGCCGGCAAAGCCCGTGTTCCCGAGCGTGCCGATGTTCTGGAATTTGAACACCGTCGTGTTTTCAGACACGAGGAGAGTTTCGAGGTTCCCGTAGACTGTATATATCCCGAGCCCGTGGTCGATGACGACCGTGTTTCCTGTGTATTCTGTCGTTCCGGCGAACACGACTTTCCCCGCGTTCGACGCCCGGATGTAGCTGCCGACCGGCGCGACGTAGTCGAGCCCGAGCTGTCTTGCCCAGGCGGTCTTGCCGTCCGCGGTCAGATACGAGCCGAACTGAGCCGAGATCCAAGCTCCGCTTATTTCGTCCATCGGAGTTATGAACTCGCCGTCCCAGAGCATTTCTTCGGTCGGCATCGCCGACAGTTCTTCGAGTTTGGCTTCAAGCTTTCTGAAAGCGCGGTCCATGTTGTCCGCGTCGACGTTCTCGAGGCTGACTTCTCCGAACTTTTTCTTTTCGACGCCGAAGGTGAGAGTCTGTTCCTCTCCGTCGGCTTTTATGAGAATAGAATACTCGCCCGGCTCCGTGTCGAGCGGGATCGGGATCAGGATGATCCTCTGCGAGCCGTAACTGACGACGTTCTTTTCTGAGATCCCGGCTATGCCGCATTCCAGTTCGATCTCGTCTTCGAGGCAGTTCTTTGCGAGCACCGTCACGAGCTCTCCCGGATATGCAGTCTGCGAACTCAGCGTGTATTCGGCGGGCGCATCGCATATCAGAACGAATTTTGCTTCCAGCTCCCCGAAATACTCCCTGCTGCCGCTTTCGTTCCATCTGGCGCTGATCTTCACGTCGAGCCTGCCGTCGGAATTAAATATAAATGAAGAAAGATTTTCCGCCTCTCCGTCGTAAACGATCTTGTCGGCGTTTGTGACGGTCACGTTGTTCCAGTCGGGTTCGAGCGAAAATTCGATCGCGATCGCATCATCCGCGCTTTTCTCGACAGAGATCTCCTTTTCCGGCTCGTGCGAGCGCTCGGTGAAGCTCGAATCCGCGAGGCGGTAGTTCCACTTCACGCTCTGCGCTTGTGCAAGGGAGACGGCGTTTTCTCCGGAGGTGACTCTGATCTCCGGCATCTCATACCCGACGCTCACGGCTCTCAGTCCGTCGAGCATCATCAGTTTTTTCGCGTCCTCGGTGTCGATCTTATAGAGCGATTTTCCTTTTTTTATCAGACAGTCCGCCGCGGAACCGCTGAAACAGAAGGTATATCTGTCCTCGCTGAAAAACCTTTTCAGCGTTACGGAATACTTCTGATATTCGTCAATCGGGTGCGCCGGCTCGTCGATCTTCTGAGCCTTGTCCACTATCCGGGTGAACAGCTCTATAGTTTCGGCGTCCTCATAGACTATATCGCCGCCGTTGATCTCGACGGCGGTCACTTCTCCGTTCGCGGAGAAGATCCAGATCGCGGCGGCGGCGATCAGGATCGGGACGAATATCAGAGCGAAGATAAGCGGCTTTAAAGATTTCTTTTTCATGTTTTTTTTCCAGTCCGGTGCCAAAAAACCGTTCATTTCAGGAGCACTCTTCCGACGACCTTCAGTTCGTCGGTATCGAGCACCCTGATCGGAGCGTAAGCGCTGTTGAGGCTCACGAGAGAGCATTGCTTGCCCTCGTGGTTCAGCTTTTTGCATAAGCTCTCGCCGTTGAGAAGAAAGATCCCGATCTCCCCGTCGAACAGCTCCTCGGTCCTCTGTACCCACACGACGCTTCCGTCGGCGATCGCGGGCTCCATGCTGTCTCCGCTGATCCTGATGCCGAAGTTCGCTTTTTCCGGGATGTCGCCGATCTGCGAGAGAGTGAAGCCGTCGCTCAGGAGCGGCAGAGCGGCGCCCGCGGCGGCAGGCGCGTCGTAGACGGGGATGCGGGCCCTGCGCGTCTTGCGGTCGGAGACGTTCTGCGCCTCTATCTCGCTCAGAGCGAGCACCGCGCTTTTCCCGCGCGCGTCGGTCTTTCGGAAGTTGCCGAGCAGTATTCTCTCCTCGTCGTTTGCCGGAGCCGCCTGCTTTGCGGCCTTTTCGCCGTAAACGAGCTGTTCCACGCTGACTCCGAGCGTCGAGGCGATGCGGAAAACGATGTCTATCCTCGCGCCGTCCGAGTCTCTTTTGAGCATACTGTCAAGAGTCGTGTAGGGGATCCCGATCGCGCGTGCGAGCTCGGATTTTGCGATATCCTTCTCGCTCATCATTTCGAGAACTCTCTTTGAAAAGCCCATTTTTATATTCCTTCCAGACTTGTTTCGACTTTATTTGTGACTATAATAGCATAATTCGTAAAATTTGTAAAGGGTTTTCTTTGAAATTTCGTAATTTTTTGCAATATCGGGCTTTTTGAGCAAAAAAAGTGGAAAAATCTTTAGGTTTGTGATAGAATATTTTCATAAGAGTTCAGGCGCCGTGAGGCGTCGGGAGAAAGATATAAAAGAGGTCGACAATGAGGATCATCACCGGCAGCGCGAGAGGAATGAAGCTGTTCAGTCCCGTCGGGGACGACGTCCGTCCCACCACGGAAATGGCCAAGGAGGGCATATTCAGCTCCATCCAGTTTGAGATAGAGGGATCGAGGGTGCTCGATCTTTTCAGCGGGAGCGGTCAGCTCGGGCTCGAAGCCCTCAGCAGGGGAGCGGTCTTCGCCGTTTTCTGCGACTGCGCCGCGAAGAGCATCGAGATCACGAGAAAAAACGTCATGAAGACCGGCTTTTCCGACAGATGCCGCATCGTCCAGAGGGAATACGGCGAGTGCATCAACCAGCTCTCGGCCGCCGGCGAAAAGTTCGACTTCGTTTTCGCCGACCCGCCGTACGGTAAAAACCTCATCCCCGAAGTCGCAAAGAGGCTCATAAAAAAAGAGCTTCTTTCTCCGGGAGGCGCCGTTATCTGCGAGACCGACGATCAGGATCTTACGGACGAACTTTCGGCGCTCGATGGAGTCGCGTCGGTGAAGCGCTATAAATACGGCAAAAGCCAGATCTACGTTGTGAGGATCGCTCAATGAAAAAAATCGCAGTCGTTCCGGGCAGTTTCGACCCGATCACTTCCGGTCACGAGGACCTCGTCCGCCGCGCCGCTTCTCTTTTCGGCAAAGCTCAGCTTCTCATCATGACAAACGGAGCCAAAAACTCTTTCTTCGACGTTTCCGAACGCCTTGAGATCGCCTCCGCCGCCTTCGAAGGCGAGAAAAACATCTCGGTCAACGTCTGCAAGGGGCTTTTGTGCGACTACGCCCGCCTGAAGGACGCCGTGATAATAAAGGGCGCGAGGAACGGGACCGATTTCGACTACGAGTTCGAGCTTTATGAAATAAACCGTACCCTCGAGGACTGCGAGACAGTGATCCTCCCGGCAAAAAAGGAGCTTCAGTTCATTTCGTCGACCTTCGTAAGAGAACTGATCCGCTTCGGAAGACCTCTCGAGCCCTACGTTCCCGCGGCGAGCGCCCGCGTGATCGCAAAGATCCTCGCGGAAAAATAACGCTGAGAGTCCGTTCGACCGCTTTTCGATCGGCGAAACGGCCGAAAAGACGCTGCAGTTCATCGAAAACTGAAAAATCGAGATTTCTTTTGCCGGGAAGGACGACTCCTTCCCGGCACTTTTTCTGTCTCCCCGGCATAGCGGTGCTCTTGCCGGGGGGATTCTTTTGCTTTAGCGGAGCCCTCAGAGACATTTTTTATAAATAAATCACAAAAAAACTTAAAAAAACATAGGAAAATTTAAAAAAAACTATTGACGAAATCTTTTTTTAGGGTTTATAATATGGCTGTAGTGGTTAGAAGTGGCGAAAAAGGGTTAAATTTTCCACAAAAACCGCATTTTGGAGACAAAATCACGGCGCATCACTCGGAAAGGAGGGCGGACGGATGCTTTTAGGCGAATACAGATACAATGTCGACGCCAAGGGCAGACTTTTCATACCGGCGCGTCTGAGAGACGAGACCGGCGACAACCTCGTCGTCACCCGCTCTCTCGACAAGTGCATCAACGTCTATTCGGTCCGGGCTTGGCAGTCCTTCGTCGAGAAGACCGTCAGCCTGCCCGAGATCTCCGCAAGGGAACTGAAAAGATTCATCTTCTCCTCCGCTCTCGAGATAACCGCTGACAGCATGGGCAGGATCGTGCTCCCGCAGAAGCTGCGCGACACGGCGGGCATCACAAGATCGGTCGTCATCATCGGCGTCGACAATCACGCCGAGATCTGGAGCGAAGAGGAATACGCCAAATACGAAGAGTCCCGCGACACCGAAGCGCTGCTCAAACTTATTGCGGACTACAGCTTCTGATGAGCAGCTTCTCTCACTTTTCCGTCCTGCTCGGCGAATCGGTGGGACTTCTCGGGGTGAGACCCGACGGGGTCTACGTGGACTGCACCCTCGGAGGGGGCGGTCACGCGCAAATGATCGCCTCGCAGCTTTCCGAAAAGGGGAGGCTCATCGGAATCGACCGCGATCCCGAGGCGATCGCGGCTTCAAAAGAACGGCTCAGCCGCTTCGGCGATAAAATCATCTACGTCAACGGGAATTTTGTCGAGCTTTCCCGCATCGTGTCGGAAAACGGCTTCGAAAAAGTCGACGGGGTCATCATGGATCTGGGCGTTTCGTCCCATCAGCTCGACACTCCCGAAAGAGGCTTCTCCTATCACGCCGACGCGCCTCTTGACATGCGCATGGATCAGACGGCGGCGCTGAGCGCAAAAGACGTCGTCAACGGATATTCCCGCGAAGAACTCACACGAGTCATCCGCGACTACGGCGAGGAACACCGGGCGGCCCAGATAAGCCGGGCGATCTGCTCGAGGCGCGAAGAAAAGCCGATAGAGACGACTCTGGAGCTGGCGGAGATAATAAAGAGCGTTTTCCCGCCCGCAGAGAGATTTGAAAACAAGCACCCCGCGCGCCGCACCTTTCAGGCGATCCGCATAGAGGTCAACGGCGAACTCGATGTAATCCCGTCCGCGATAGATCAGGCGGCTGCGCTTTTAAAAAAAGGCGGAGTGATCAGCGTCATCAGCTTCCACTCGCTCGAGGACAGAGCCGTGAAGGAAGCGTTCAGAAAGCACACCGACGGATGCACCTGTCCGAGAAGCTTCCCGGTCTGCGTGTGCGGATTCAAGCCGGATCTCGAGATCATCACAAAAAAGCCCGTTCTTCCGGGCGAAGAAGAAAACGAACTCAACAGCCGTTCACGCAGCGCGAAGCTGAGGGCGGCGAGAAAAATCTGACAAGGAGTGCGCTCAGGCAGGGACAGAAAAAAGCCTAAAGAAGCGAAAAAGAAAGATGGAGATTTCCCGCACCGATACAACCAAAGAAAAGCTTGCGCGCCAGACCGAGCCCGAGATAGAAGATCCCATGAAGGGATACGTTCCCAAAAAGTCGGGCAAGAGTTATACCGACGGCAGAGAGAACGCCGAGAGGATAACCACCAATCTTTCGCGAATCAACAAGAGATACGTTGCGACACCCAACCGATCGGCGGAGCGCGGCTGGGATCGCGCCGGCGGAATACGCACCCGCGACGGTGAAAAACGCCGCGCGGTGCGCATCCCGACCGACAGGGCGGACAACGCCGCGATCAGCCGCAGACGCGTCGCCGGCAGCATCCGCACCAAGATCGAGATGGTCACCAAATCCAGCACCTTCAGGAAGCCTTTCCCGCTCGCGATCATCGCCTGCTGTCTGGCGGTCACCGCGGTTTTCATGTACGTCATCACCCTCTACGTCAGCATCGACGACTGCAACGCGAATATCAGCTCTCTCACAGCCGAGATCAATCAGATAAACGATCAGATCACCGCTCTCGAACTGAGGGTCGACAACAAGTACGATCTCGACGAGATCGAGCGCATCGCGACCGAACAGTATCACATGGTCAGAGCCGACACTCTGCCGAAGAAGTACATCTCGCTCGCGGGAGAGGACGTCGTCGAGCTCGGCGAGCCGAGATCGGGTTCGGGTGTCACGAATCTGCTTTCGGTCTTCGCCTCTCTTCTCGGGATGGGGGAATAATCCCGTCCCGTCCGGCATAGCATTTACAGGGCGGGCTGGGTATGCCTGCCGCCGAGGGGTCAGGGCAGATGAATGAACGGTTCAACGCCGGCAGGCTTGTCATAATCAGGAGGGGAAGCATAATTTTTGCGCTGATAGTCATTGTCAGCGCACTGCTTGTCTATAAGCTTTTCCGCCTGCAGGTGGTAGATTACGAAAAATACAGGTCCGACAGTATGTCCCAGCTCACCTACGAGGTGTCGATCGGGGCAAAGCGCGGGACCGTTTATGACGTGAACAAAAAAACTCTCGCGGTAAGCAGTACCGTCGAGAGGATCTTCGTTTCCCCGAATACGGTGCCCGATATGACCGTCGAGGAGTACATCAAGAACCGCGTCGACAACGCGACGGCCGACAAAAAAGAGGGCATGGAAAAGTCGCTCAGGGAAGCGTTCAGCGACTACAGCATCACGATAAAGCAGGATATCGCCAACGAACTGAGCGGTCTTCTCGGCGTCGAGAAGAGCATGGTCCTCGAAAAGCTCGCCAAACTGAACCGCGCCGACGAGACGATCAAGCGCAAGGTCGAGCTCGAGGAGTCCGCCGTCGTCAAGGAAATGGTCAGCAGGAAGCTCTACGGCAGATATATCTATTTTGTCGAGGAAGCCAAAAGATACTATCCCTACAACGATCTTGCCAGCCACGTCATCGGCTTCACCAACGCCGACGACGAGGGAGTCATGGGAGTCGAGGCTTATTACAACGAGCTTTTGAAGGGCGTTCCCGGAAAGATCGTCGCCGCCAAGGACGGAGTCGGCGGAGAGATGTCTTCAAGCTACGGCTCATATATCTCCGCTCAGAACGGCACCGATATCGTCCTGACCGTCGACTGGACCGTTCAGAGGATCGTCGACAAATACATCCAGGCGGCCCTCGAACAGACCAAGGCCCGCAACAGGGTCATCGGCATCGTCATCGACGTGAAGACCGGCGGGATCCTGGCGATGTCCACCAAGCCCGATTTCAACCTCAACGATCCCTACACTCTCGACGAGGCGTCCCAGGCGCTTCTGGACGCTTTCACCGGCACTTCTGAGGAGAGGACCGAGTATCAGAAGGATCTTCTTTTCTCCCTCTGGAAGAACAAGGCCGTCACCGAGATCTACGAGCCGGGCTCCACTTTCAAACAGATCACGGCGTCTATGGTGCTCGAGGAAAACCTCGTGAGGATCGACGAGCAGTTCAAGTGCAACGGCTATATAACGATCCCCAACTACGACAAGCCGATCCACTGTCACCGCACGAGCGGCCACGGCCTATTGACCTTTGCCGGAGCCCTGCAGCAGTCCTGCAACCCGGTCTTCGTCAAAATGAGCGAGCGTCTGGGTCTTTCGACGTTCTATAAGTACTACAAGGCCTTCGGATACACCGAGAAGACCGGGATAGACCTTCAGGGCGAGGTCGGGAACCTCTTCTTCAACCTCGACACCTTCTCGAACGTCGACCTCGCGGTCGCTTCCTTCGGACAGAACTTCAAGGTCACGCCTATAAGCCACCTCACCGCGATCTGCGCGATCGCGAACGGCGGATATCTTGTGACGCCGCACATCCTCAGCGCGACTCTCGATCCCGACGGCAACGTCCTCACACAGTTCGAGAACGTCAGAAAGCGCCAGGTCATTTCTCAGAACACCGCCCAGACCCTGTGGGACATCCTCGAGGGAGGCGTTCTCGAGGGCGGTTCCAAAAACGCCGCGGTCAAGGGCTACAGGATCGCCGCCAAGACCGGTACCTCCACTAAGACCGAAAAATCTTCGGACGACAAGAAATTCTACATCGCGTCCTGCGTGGCGTTCGCTCCGGCGGACGATCCCCGCATCGCGGTGATGACCATAGTCGACGAGCCCGTCGGCGATTTCTACGGCGGCGTCGTCGCCGCGCCGATCGCCTCAAAGATCCTCGCCGAGACGCTGCCTTATCTCGGCATAGACCCGCAGTTCACCGAGGACGAGCTCAAGCGCATCGGAAAGAACATCGGCAATTACGTCGGGAGGAGCAGCTCCACCGCGCAGAAGCTCGTCGCACAGCTCGGGCTCGACTGCAAGGTCTACGGGAACGGCGAAATGGTCGTCGCGCAGATGCCGGCGGCGGATTCCCGCCTCTCCGTCAACGGAGTCGTGGTCCTCTTCACCGACGCCCAATCCGCGCAGACGCTCGTAAAGGTCCCGAACGTTCTCGGAATGACGGCTTCCAACGCCAATAAGGCGATAGTCAACGCCGGTCTCAATCTCGAGCTTTCCGACGGAGATATGTCGATGATGGACGGTGCTATCGCCATCTCGCAGAGCGTCCCCAAGGACACGCTCGTGGCTCCCGGAACGATCGTGACCGTGGAGTTTCGGCATTACGACGGCATGACGGATTGAAAAGCGGCTTTTGAAAGGAGCAGCGAATGCTTTTATCCCAACTTCTGAAAAATATAGATATCGTCGCTTCCAACGTTTCCGCGGACGTTGACCTCGATTCGGTCTGCACGGACACGAGAAAGGTCGCCGAGGGCTGCCTTTTCGTCTGCTACAAGCGCCTGAACTTCGATCCTCACAGCGTCGCCGCGCAGATCAAAAAAGACGGGGCAAGAGTCATCGTCTGCGAGAAGAAGCTCTCCGATTCCGTCCCCTTCGTTCAGATCGCCGACACGCGCGCCGCGCTTCCGGTGATACTCTCGAATTTCTATTCCGATCCGCAGAAGTCTTTCAGATTTTCGATCGGCATCACCGGCACGAACGGAAAGACCTCGACTTCTATGATGCTCAGGGAGATCTTCACCCGCGCCGGGATGAAGACCGGCGTCGTCGGGACGATGAAGTATCTCATCGGCGACGAGGAATATCCCGTCGACAAGACCGGAGCGGTGCTCACGACTCCCGATCCGGAGATCCTCTTCCCGCTTTTGGCGCGGATGCGCGACGAAAAGGTCGACGTTCTCATCATGGAGACTTCCTCTCACGCGCTGAAACTCAACAAACTCAACGGACTTCATTTCAGCGCCGGCATCTTCACGAATCTCACTCAGGACCACCTCGATTTCCATAAGGATATGGACGATTATCTCGCCTCCAAGAAGAAGCTCTTCGGGATGTGCGATTTCGCACTCGTCAATCTCGACGATCCGTCCTATCCGAAGATCGTCCGCGACATTCCCTGCGCGCTGAAGACCTACAGCGCCGCCGGCGACAACGGCGCCGACTTCATGGCGAAGAACGTCAGGCTCAAGGGCGCCGAGGGCGTCGAATACGAGCTTCTGAGCGACAGCGGGATCTTCCGCGTCAGACTTCCGATCCCCGGAGCCTTCTCGGTCTGCAATTCTCTGGCGGCGGCGTCCTGCGCGCTGTCTCTCGGAGTCGACAGGGAAACGGTGCTCGGCTCTCTTGCTCAGATGCCGAACGTGCGCGGAAGGATCGACAGAGTGCCGATCGACGCGCCCTACAGCGTCTTCATCGACTTCGCTCACACTCCGGACGCGCTCGAAAACGTGCTCTCGACAGTCCGCGGCTTCGCTCAGGGCAGGATCATCACCCTGTTCGGATGCGGCGGAGACAGGGACAGAAAGAAGCGTCCGCTGATGGGAGAGGCGGCATCGCGCCTCAGCGATCTTGTGATCGTGACCAGCGACAACTCGCGCAGCGAGAACAAGGCGGACATTATTAACGACATCCTTCCCGGAATGAACAAAGACGTGTGTCCCTACGAAGTGATAGAGGACAGGACCGAGGCGATCCGTCGCGCGATGGATATCGCCCTTCCCGGCGACGTGATCGTTCTGGCGGGAAAAGGGCACGAGGAATACGAGATAGACAAGACCGGCAAGCATCCCTACTCCGAACGGGACGTTGTGACGGAATACTATAAGACCAAGGAACAGAGCAGATGATGACTTTCACTCTAAGACAGATCGCCGACGCCACCGGCGGTCGGCTGATAGGCGACGAAAACACGCTCATCAGCGGCATATCCACGGACAGCAGAGCCGTGGGCAGCAGTGACATCTTCATAGCTCTCAAGGGCAGCCGCTTCGACGGACACGATTTCGTCGAGGAGCTGCGCGCAAGAGTCGGAGCCGTCGTGACGGAAAGGGAATTTCCCGTTCCGCCGTACGATATCGTCGTCCCCGACACCTATAAGGCGCTCGGCGACATCGGAAAGCTCTGCCGCGACAGCGCGAATCTGAAATTCACCGTCGGCGTCACCGGAAGCGTCGGAAAAACGACTACCAAGGAGCTCGTCGCGAGCGTCCTCAGGGAAAAATACAAGACCTGCTTCTCGAAGGGCAATTTCAACAATCACATCGGTCTTCCACTGACTCTCACGAGCCTCGAAAAGGACAGCGAGGCGCTCGTCTGCGAAATGGGTATGTCCGCGCCCGGCGAGATAGAATATCTCACGGGGCTGTGCAGACCGGATATCGCCGTCATCACGAATATCGGAGTCAGCCATATAGAAAAGCTCGGCTCGAGAGAGAACATCCGCAAGGCGAAACTCGAGATCGTCAAGGGTATGAAAAAGGGCTCGACCGTCATCCTCGACGGCGACGAGCCGCTCCTCAGGGACGAATACACGCGCTCTGTTTTAAAAGATTTCAAGGTCATCTACACGGGCTTCGGCATCACCAACGACATCTATCCTCTCGACATCTTCAAGGGCTCAAACTACATCGCCTTCGACGCGATCTCCCCGGTCGGTGAGATGCGCATCAGCATCCCGGCGCTCGGCGACCATTTCGTGAAAAACGCCCTCTTTGCCTACGCCGTCGGTATCGTCTGTCAGATCCCCTTCGACGCGATCGCCCGCGGCATCGCCGCCTATCTGCCCGGAGAACTCAGGCAGAGGATATACACCAAAAACGGAGTCCGCGTCATCGCCGACTGCTACAACGCCTCGCCGGAGAGCATGAACGCCGCGCTCAATGTGCTCGGCGGCTGTTCCGAAAGAAAGATCGCGGTGCTCGGCGATATGCTCGAACTCGGGCTCATGTCGGAGCCCGCACACCGCGCCGTCGGAGTAAAGGCGAGCGAAAACTCCGACTATATCGTCTGCTACGGCAGCGACGCGAGGATGATAATGCAGTCCGCCGTCGCAAACGGCTTCGATCCTCAGAAGGCTTTCTTCTTCGACGACATCGAGGCTCTTGCGAGAAAACTCAAGGAGATCATCCGCGAGGGCGACTGCGTGCTGTTCAAGGCGTCGAGGAGAATGAAGCTCGAAAGGGCGATCACGCTCAGTTCTCTCGATTTTGAATAAAAGATCCCGATATAATAAAAACAACGGAACGGATATGATAAGATGAGCGATATTCTGATCCTCGCCCTGATCTTTGCCGGAAGCATCCTCGCCTCGTTTGCGGCGACGGTGCTCCTGGAAAAGAAATTCATCCCCTATCTCATGCGCATAAAAATGGGACAGAAGATCCTCGAGATAGGGCCCAGGTGGCACAAAAACAAGGAGGGCACTCCCACGATGGGAGGCATCTTCTTCATTGGCGGCATCATCGTCAGCCTCGTTCTCTTCGCCTCCGTCTCCATCGTTAAGACCGGGGATCTGAAGACTCTGTGCGTTCTGGGATTCATGCTCGCCAACGGGGCTATCGGATTCGCCGACGACTACGTCAAATTCGTCAAAAAGCGCAACAAGGGTCTCAGCGCCCCGCAGAAGCTCGTTTTCCAGTTCGCGGCGGCGATACTGTTTCTTGCCGCGATGCGCGCCTGCGGAGGCATAACCTCCACCGCGCTTCCGCTCCCGTTCTCCGATTCCTCCGTCGAGCTCGGCATCTTCTACTGGATCCTCGCCGTCCTCTTTATAGCGTTCACCGTCAACAGCACCAATCTCACCGACGGTATCGACGGGCTCTGCGGTTCCGTCACTCTCGTCATCAGCGTGTTTTTCGCCGTCGTCCTCTTCAAGTTTGCCATCCCTGATCCGTCCGCGTCGACCGCCCGTCTGACGCTCGTCGGCGGACTCATCGGCGGACTCGTCGGTTTTTTGTTCTACAACGTCCACCCCGCGAGGATCTTCATGGGCGACACGGGCAGTCTCTTCATCGGCGGCGCCGTGACGGGACTAGCATTTCTGGTTGACGAACCTCTCATCATCGCGATCGCGGGCTTCATCTATTTCGTCGAATCGTTTTCCGTCGTCCTCCAGGTTCTTTCGTTCAAGCTCACCGGGAAACGCATCTTCAAGATGTCGCCTATCCACCACCATTTCGAGCTCTGCGGCTGGAGCGAGAACAGGATCGTCGTCGTGTTCACCGCCGTGACCGCGCTTCTGTGCGCGGCGTCCTTCTGGGGAGTGGGCTGATAGACCGCTCACTGCCGCAAATCCTGATTTCGGAGAAGATCATTGGAAAAACTTGACAAACGGTCTGCCGCCGAAGATCAGGCGCCCGCGCAGATCGAAAGAAAAAAACAGAAGCTTCTCAAAAACAGGGCGATCCGGACCAGAAAGATCGTCCGGATGAAGAGCGGCGTCGACCGTCCCTTTCTTGTCATCGTCATCCTGCTGCTCTGCATCGGCACCACGATGGTCTTTTCCGCAAGCTACGCCTACGCAAAGTACAACTTCAACGACAGCTATTACTTCGCCCGCCGCCAGATCGTCTGGGTCGGGATCTCGCTCGCGGTCATGTGGCTCGCGTCCGCCGTCGACTATCTTCTGATAAAACACTTTTCCGGGCTTGTACTGCTCGCCTCCCTCGTGCTTCTGGTCCTCGTGCCGTTTATCGGCAAAAGGGTCAACGGAGCGGTCCGCTGGATAGAACTGGGTCCGATCCAGGTCCAGCCGTCGGAGATCGCAAAGCTCGGCATCGTGCTGTTTTTCGCCGACTTCTGCGTCCGGCACCAGAAGGATATGAAGAAGTTCAAGTACGGCGTTCTCCCGTTCGGGATCGTCGGCGTGATGATCGGCGTGCTTCTCTACATCGAGCCTCACCTCTCCGCAATGATTATCATCATGATCCTGATCTTCTGCCTGATGTTCCTCGGAGGCACGAGAAAGCTCTATCTTGCCATCATCGGCGGGGCAGGAGCTTTGGGAATGCTTTTCATTATGCTGGGAACCTCCCACGGCAAGGAAAGGATCACCAACTGGCTCCATCCGGAGCTCGATCCCGCGGGCAAGGGCTGGCAGCCATTGCAGTCGCTCTACGCGATCGGCTCGGGCGGCGTCTGGGGGAAGGGGCTCGGTCAGTCGACGCAGAAGCACCTCTGGCTCCCCGAACCGCAGAACGACTACATCTTTGCTATCCTCTGCGAGGAGATGGGTTTCATCTTCGCCGCGGCGGTGCTCGTGCTGTTCGTCGCCCTTATCTGGAGAGGCTTCTATATCGCCAAACACGCTCCGACCCAGTACACCACGCTCGTGGTCCAGGGTCTTATCATCCAGATCGCGGTCCAGATCATGCTGAACATCGCGGTCGTCACCAATTCGATCCCCAGCACGGGGGTCTCTCTGCCGTTTTTCAGTTACGGAGGCACGGCGCTGGTCATAATCCTGGCTGAAATGGGCATCATTCTGAATATCTCGCGTTATTCCTTCATCGAAAAAGGTTAGGGGTGATCCCGTGAAGGTCATGATCGGCGGCGGAGGCACCGCGGGACACATCAATCCCGCCCTCAGCATCGCAAAAAAACTCTCCGAGGTCTATCCCGACAGCGAATTTTTATTTGTCGGGACGCCCGGAGGAATGGAGAACCGGCTCGTCACTAAAGCCGGATTCCAAATAGAACACGTCAAGGTCCTGGGCTTCAAGAGAAAGATCGGACCGAAAGAACTGATCCACAACGTCAAGGCGGCGTACTACGCCGTCACGAGCGTTCCGCAGGCAAAACAACTCATAAGAAGTTTTTCTCCGGATATCGTGATCGGCACCGGCGGTTACGTCAGCTGGCCGCTCCTCAAGGGCGCGGCTGATCTGGGTATCCCCACTCTCATCCACGAGCAGAACGCCGTTCCCGGCGTCACCACGAAAAAGCTCTCGGCTTACGTCGACAGGGTCATGATCTCGTTTGCCCAGACTTCTTCACACCTTCGTTATCCCGACCGCGCAGTGCTCTGCGGCAATCCCGTGGATCCCGCGATCCTGAGAGCCGACCGCGAAACGGAGAGAAGGCGTCTGGGGATAAACAAGCCCTTCATCCTCTCCTACGGCGGCTCGCTCGGAGCGCGTCCCGTGAACGAAGCGGTCTACGGGCTCATCAAAAACTTCTCGTCCCGCGAGAATGTCGTCCACTGCCACGCCTTCGGCGTCGGCGCCTTCGAGCAGTGGAAACAGAAGGCGGTTGAGGACGGTCTGTGGGGCAGGGAAGACCTCGTCTTGTCCGACTACATCTACGATATGCCCTCGCGTATGGCGGCGTGTGATCTTGTGATAAGCCGCGCGGGAGCGATAACCCTCGCGGAGCTCGCCGCGCTCGGAAAGCCCGCGATCCTCATACCCTCGCCGTACGTGACCGACAATCACCAGTACAAGAACGCCCGCGTCTTCAGCGACGCCGGAGCCGCGGTGCTGATCGAGGAGAAAGATCTCACGCCCGGACTTCTCGAAGAGAAGGTCCGCCTGATCCTTTCCGATCCGGCAAAACAAAAAGAAATGTCCGCGGCGATGAACGGGCTTGCCAGACGCGACGCGCAGGATATCATCCTTTGCGAGATAAAAAAGCTTGTCGCGGCAAAAGTCGAGGAAAGCTGAAAACCAAGGAGAGCGAAAATGATTTCCGGATGCTCTGAGCGGTGTCCGTCATGAAGAACGCCACTGACAGCGTCGAGACCCTTGTCGATGAAAAAAGCGTTTTTGACGTAAAGGACATCAAAAAGAACAACCGAATAAAGCAGCGGATCCTGTTTGCCGTCATCGCCGTCGTCTGCGCCGCCGGAGTCGCCGCGGTCCTGATACGCACTCTCTGCAAGGTAGGAGAGATAGGCATTTCGCCGACGGAACTGTACGATCCTCAGGATATAGTCGAAGTCACCGGCATAAAGATCGGAGACAATCTTTTCAGTTTCAGCTCCGCCGCGGCGGAGAAGAATATCGCGCAGAACTTCCCGTATCTCGACAAGATCTCCGTGAGGCGCGTCCTGCCGAGCGGCGTCAGCATCAGTTTTGAGCACAACATGGGAACAATGGCGATCCGCCTCGGCGACGACTACTACGCGATCGACGACGATCAGACCGTCCTGAAAAAGTGCGAGGCTCCCGACGACGGAGGAGTGCACCGCATCACGGTCATTTCCGACAGGATCAGCCGCTGTGTGGTCGGGGAAAAGATGGTCTACAACGACGACAACCTCTTTTCTATGGTCGACGATATCTGCCGCGCGGTCGACGCGAACGGAGTTCTTGACAAGATCAGCTTCATCGACCTAACCGACACATTCGATGTCACGATGGACTACGATTCCAGGTTTGAGATAAAGCTCGGGAACACCGAGAACATGAATTACAAGATCGCCATGATCGTCAAAGTCGTCGCTCAGCTATATCCCGATGACACCGGACAGATCGACGTCAGGGAAACGAGCACCGCTTACGTCAAGCGCTACACCTGATTTTCCGGTTTCGCGCGCGATATTTGACGAAAATGTAAAAAAACGGTTCAAAAACCTCAAAAAAATGTGAAAAAGCACTTGCAAATTCCGAAATAATAGTTTACAATATAAATGTGTATTCATATATTCATTTGTACTTGTGAAGTATTGAATAAATTTAGGAGGAAATTTAGAAATGCCCTTTGAGTACGAAAACGATAGCAGCGTTCAGGTCAACATAAAAGTCGTCGGAGTCGGCGGCGGCGGAACGAACACCGTCAACCGTATGGTTTCCTCCGGGATCCAGGGCGTTGACTTTGTCGTGTTCAACACAGACAAGCAGTCTCTCAACAAATCCACGGCTCCCAACAAGGTCATCCTCGGAGAGAGGGTCACCAAGGGCTTCGGCGCCGGCGCCAATCCCGAGATCGGCAAGCGCGCGGCTGAAGAGTCCCTCGAGGAGATCAACGAAGCGCTCAAGGGCGCCGATATGGTTTTCCTTACCTCCGGCATGGGCGGCGGCACCGGGACCGGCGCATCGCCTATCATTGCCAAGGCCGCAAAGGATATGGGCATCCTCACTGTCGGCATCGTGACCAAACCCTTCGCTTTTGAGGGCAAGAAGCGCATGGATCAGGCGGAGGCCGGCATCAAGAACCTCAGCCAGTTCGTCGATTCTCTCGTGGTCATCCCCAACGAAAGACTCAAGATGGTCAGCGAGACCAGGATCACCCTCATGAACGCCTTCGAGGTCGCGGACAGCGTCCTCAGCAAGGGAGTCCAGTCGATCTCCGACCTCATCAATAATCTCGGCTTCATCAACCTCGACTTTGCGGACGTTTCCGCCATCATGTCCAACGCAGGTCTTGCGCACATGGGCGTCGGCGTCGGCAAGGGCAAGGAGAAGGCGGAGATCGCCGCGAGAATGGCTATCTCCAGCCCGCTGCTCGAGACCAGCATCGCCGGTGCAAGAGGCATCATCGTCAGCATCACCGCGTCCCCCGACATCGGCTTCGAGGACGCCGAGGTCGCTTCCGCCATGATCCGCAACGAGGGTCACCCGGACGTCAACCTCATTTGGGGCGTTTCCTTTGACGAGAGCATGCAGGACGAGATGAAGATCACCGTCGTCGCGACCGGCTTCGATTCCTCTCCCGCTCCCGCCGCTCAGGAACCCGCCGGAGAATTCGGCGCCGAGAAGACCGTTCCCGGTGCGCCCGCCGCTTCCGGCGACGAGGACGAATTGATGAAGATCCTCATCGAAAACAGAAGAAAGAATTACTACAACTGATCGATCCAGGCGCGGGGCAGGTAAAACTGCCCCG
>JAFTEP010000251.1 GCA_017453605.1 Clostridia bacterium | reverse complement strand
TTGAAATCTCCGATAAGCCTTCTGTCGAGTTCTTCTTCGCTAAGCGCGGGCTTGAAGTCTATCAGAAGATCGGCTTTGCCGTCGGCGGGAAGGTTCGCGGATGCGCTCAGGACGAGCGGTCCGGAAACTCCTCTGTCGGTAAAAAGCATTTCGCCCTGCTCTTTATACAGCGTCTTCTGATCCTTCAGGAGTGTCAGGGAGACGTTTTTCAGCGACAGTCCCTCGAGCTCGGCGCAGTCCTCTTCACGGCAGACAAGCGCCGTGAGCGAAGCCGAAAGAGGCGTGATCTTATGCCCGAGCGCCCTCGCGAATTTATATCCGTCGCCTGTAGACCCGGTTTTCGGATAGCTCAGTCCTCCCGTCGCGAGGATCACTTTGCAAAACTGTTCTTCTCTGCCGGAAAAACAGACCGAAAAACCGTTTTGCGACTTTTTGACTCCGTCGACTTTTTTGTTTATGATCCTGACGTTTTCTTTTGATCTCACCGCGTTTTCAAGCGCACATCTGACGTCCTCCGCGCGGTCGGAGACCGGGAAAACGCGCCTTCCTCTCTCGGTCTTCAGTCCGACTCCGAGCGACTCCAGCAATTCCATCGTTCGTGCCGGGCTGAATCTGAAAAGGGCGGAGGTCAGAAACTTCGATCCTCTGACGACGTTTCGCGAAAACTCTCTCGGATCGCAGTCGTTTGTGACGTTGCATCTGCCCTTTCCCGTGACGAGAAGCTTTTTGCCGAGGATCGTGTTTTTCTCGAAGACAGTCACACGGCAATCGGGGGAGTCTGACGCGGCGAGAGCGGCGAGCATCCCCGAGGCGCCTCCGCCGATAACGGCGATCTCAGTTTTCATCGTAAACGTCGTATTTATCCCACATCTGTTCGAGAAGCTCGAACGAATGCGAGACGTCTTCTTCTCTAAGTTTTCCTATGACGGCGACAAGCGCGTTGAGGACCGAGAGAGGAGCCGCAAGGCTGTCGGCAAAAGAAGCCATGTCGCTTTGCGCGAGAAGGCTGACGTGGGCGAGCTTTGCGATGGGGGAGTCGGTGCTGTCCGTGACGGCGACGATGCTCGCATCTTTCTTCTTCGCAAGATCCACAGCGTCCACTATGCTCTTTGAGTAGCGCGGATAGCTTATCGCGACCAGCGCGTCGGAATCGGACAGATGTATGAGTTTTTCGAGCATTTCCGGTCCGCTCTGGGAGGTTATGACCTTAACGTCGCGGAAAAACAGCTCGAGATAATATCCCAGAAACGACGCGAGGGCGGACGAACTCCTGACACCGACGACGAAAACGCTCTTTGCGCCGCAGATAAGCTGTGCCGCCTTGAAAAAATCCTCTCTGTTGATGCTCTCGGCTGTGCTTCTTATCCTCTCGGCGTCGGAAAGCAGGATCTTCTCTATCAGATCGCTGCTCTGCATCTGTTCGTTCGCAAGCCTTATCCTCTGATTGTGAGTCAGCTTTCTGCGGGTGAGTTCCTTCGCGCTTTTTGTGAAGTCGGGAAACTTTTCGAATCCGAGCTCAGTGGCGAATCTCACGACAGTCGATTCGCTCACACCGACTGTCTGCGCGAGCTTGGACGCTGTCATGAAAGAGACCTTGTCATAATTTGCGAGGACGTAATCGGCGATCAGTCTGTGCGACTTCGACATTTCCGTGCGCGTTGAGAGTATAAGCTCGGTCAGACTGTTTTTCATTTTTTTAACCTTTTTTACGATTTATATTTGAGTTGGTTTATCACTGCGACAATATTTTACTATATTTTTTTGCAATTTTCAAGAGCAAGCTCGGATTTGGAAGAGTTTGAGAAAAAATAAAAAACTTGCATTGAAAGCGTTTTTGTGCTAAAATATTAAATGGATCAGGATCTTTCTTTGACTCCGAACAGCTTTTTCAGCAGTCCTCTCAAGAATTTCGGCGATCTGATAACGATTATTTTCATAGCGTTCTCCTTTCAGTTTTTCAAAAAAAGCAGTCCCGCGGCAATTATCACCGCGGATTCAGTTATCACCAGGAGCGCCCTCGGCATAAAGAACGCGGCGAGCACGCCGAGCCCGAAAGCGCTTACCGCGATTCCCACGGCTTTTGAGGATTCGATCATCGTTCTTCTCCGTTGAAAGCGTTTTTACCTACAGTATATTCTCCGGGCGTTTTTTTGACACGGATTTTTTTAAGTTTTTCAGCATTTATTTTTTCAGGGTGTTTTTTATGCGAAAAAAGTTTCTTGAAGCCGGAAGGCTTCTGAGGGTCCACGGCATCCGCGGCGAACTCAGGTTCGAGCATTGGTGTGACTCACCCTCGGTCCTCGACGGGATAAAAGAGTTTTTTCTCAAAGCCGACGGCACGAGCCCTCTCAGCGTTGTTTCGGCGCGTACGCACGGCAACGTGATTTTATATAAGTTTGAAGGCTTCGACGCTCCCGAGACCGCGAGGACTCTCGCCGGGAAGGTCCTCTACGCCGACAGGGATCTTCTCAAAGTCCCCGAGGGCTCGGTATTCATCAGCGATCTTATCGGTCTCGATCTCACGGACGATTCCACCGGGGAAAAGATCGGAACGATCACGGACGTCGTCAACAGAGGCTCCTGCGATCTGTACGTCGTCGATATGGGCGGCGGAAGAAGCGAATATTTTCCGGCGGTAAAGGAATTCATCGTGAAAAAAGACCTCGACAGGGAAGTCAGGGTGAAAGTCCCGGACGGACTTTTCTGAGGACAGGGGACAAACAAGTGAGATTTGACGTTATGACCCTCTTTCCCGAAATGCTCGACTCCGTTCTCGGCTGCAGTATCATCGGCAGAGCGAGACAGGCGGGGAAGATAGATCTCAGGTTTTACAATATCCGCGACTGGTCGACCGACAAGCACCGCCGCGTCGACGACACGCCTTACGGCGGCGGTATGGGAATGCTCATGGGGCCGGAACCGATCTACAACTGCTGGAGCTCGATCGTTTCGGGGCTCGAAAAGAAGCCTCTGACGGTCTATCTGTCTCCGAAGGGCGAGACCTTTACTCAGAAGACGGCGTATTCTCTCAGGGACGAGGGTCACGTCATCCTTCTGTGCGGACACTACGAGGGAGTCGATCAGAGGGTGATCGACGAGATCGTCGACCGGGAGATCTCGATCGGCGACTACGTCATGACGGGCGGCGAGCTTGCGGCGGCGGTCGTTATAGACTGCGTCTCGAGACTTGTCGACGGAGTCCTTTCGGACAGCGAGTGCTACAGCGAGGAGACTTTCTCCGACGGACTTCTCGAATATCCGCAGTACACGAGACCCGTCGAGTTCCACGGCGTCAGAGTGCCCGAGGTCCTTCTCGGAGGGAACCACGCACTGATAAAACAGTGGAGGAGAGAAAAGGCTCTCGGTCTCACTCTCGAAAAACGTCCGGATCTTCTTGAAAACAAAAAAGAAGATACTAAATGAGAAAGGCGGGAAAGAACTTTGGCAAAAAAACCGATCGCTGTGTCTGAAAACGGCGTACCCGCCGGCAAAGCGCTCCCGGAAAAAGCTCTTCTGAAAAACGCTTTTTTGGGCAGACTTTTCTCACGCCTGCTTCCCGACGCAAAAACCAGACTAAAAATAAAACAGTCTTTCGGCAGTTTCTGCGAACGTTTCGGTCCGTTCCGTTTGTATAAAGCGGCGGTGAATGCGCTTCTGTGTTCCTACGTCCGCTCGACGTCCGCGGGTTTTCTCGGCTTCGGTCTCATAGGCTGCATTATCTGCGCGATAAAGATGAACCTGATCGGCGATCCCGCGCTCTATATCCCCGACCTTTCGTTCTGCGCCTCTTTTATCATCGCCTCGATCCCGATGGCGTTCTCGAATTCGCGCTGGTGCGAGGTGCTGACGCGCTCATTGTTCATGAAGCTCTGGCTCGGTTATATCGGTGGATATCAGGACTACGAGATCATGCGCACCGGCGAATCAAAAAACGGCGGACGCGTCTTTTCTCTCGTCTGCGTCTTCCTCGGGGCAGCGACGATATTTGTTTCTCCGATCACAGTGTTCTTTATAGCGCTTGCGGTTATCATAGCCTGTCAGATCCTTTTCAAGCCGGAACTCGGACTCGCTCTTTCGATCCTTCTTTTCGCGTTTATTCCCGGAAGCGTCCTGTGTGCTCTGAGCGTTTTCACTCTGTTTTCGTTTATATTGAAACTCTTCAGAGGAAAGC
>JAFTEP010000250.1 GCA_017453605.1 Clostridia bacterium | reverse complement strand
TTGAGCACGGCGCGAATGAGCGCGCCCGCGCTGGTGGCGGATATCGTCCTTCTCGTGCTGGAGGCGCTGCTTTTTGCGTATCTTTTGTTCGCGTGGGTGCTGGCGATAAGGGACGAAAAAGACCGTTTCGAGTCCCGGAAGAGATTCTCGCAGGCCTTCAGAGGCGTTTCCCAGATACTTCTGGGCGCCGCCGTTTACGCCGCGCTGAACTTCGGCTGCGGATTCCTTACAGATACCTTTATCACCGGTATCGGAAAAAGCAGATCGGTGACGGCGTTTATTGCAAAAATGATTATTATAGCTCTCATCGTCTTCGCGGCTATGTACCCGACGGTCCTTCTCATGAGAAATAAAGCTGACAGACTTCTCGCCGGGGATGAGGCGAAGGCGCCTCAGACTCCCGCCGATCCGGTCGTCTCCGCCCCGGAAAACGCCGTTCAGGATGAAACAGCCGTGCCGGGAACCGCCGCGCCGGAAAACACTTTGCCGGAGGCGAAAAATCCCTTTTTGATCTCCGGGTTCATCGGGGTCTCGGAGCTGCTTCTGGCGCTGATAGTTTTGTACGTCGTGCCGCTCTTTTTCACGCCGGACAGAAGCGGCGCCGTGATCGACAGCTTCGGTCAGGGGATGTCGGAGAGCTTCAACTACGCCGCAAAGCGGGACTATCTCATGGCGCTGGATTCCCTGGATAAGGCGCGCTCTCTGCCGGACGCTTGGGAAGCCTATCTGTACGGCGATCCCGAAGACGCCCTCGAGGCTTACGAGTTCAACAGAGACCTTCCCATGACGGAGCTTCTGTACTACTACACCTGCGCCGAAAATCCGGAGCTGACGGACGATCCCGATCAGATTTCGCTTGATCTGACGGACGCGCTCCGCTCACACCGGGGCGACGAGGTCTGGTATTTCGGTTATCTGGATATCCTCTACAATAAGGACGGGCTCACCGAGGACGATAAGCGTGATAGGAACAGAGTCATAATGGAGCTCGCCGCCGGAAACCGGTTCAACTGCCCCGCCGTTCTCCCCTCCGAGCTGACTGGTCTCGAGAGGGACAATATAACCGATAACTTCGGGGGATACGATATCATCGCCGACAGATACGACGACACTATAGCCGTATGGAAGATCCTGGTGCAGTACGCCGAGAAGAACGGCATAGACGAAGAAATGTCGAAGGCGATCCTGGAGCTTGCCGTCGAGTATCCGAGCAGCGATCCGGTGCGCCAGCTGGTGTACACGGTGATCGACGAGTGCCTTCAGACCACAAACGGCAGCCAAAGGCGGATGAAGTTCAGCAGATATTTCGCCAACGATACGGTACTCGGGCTTATCGACGAAGCCGCCGCGGATCAGAGATCCTTTGCGAAAAACGAACTGGCGATCCGCGCCGCGCAGAGGTTCATAGTCAATTACAACAGCGACAACGACGTTTTCAGGGGCGACAGAGATTCAGTCCGGGAAAAGATATACCCCGTCATTTTGAATTTCGACAAGCTCTGCGTCAGGGAACTGAAAAGGGACTACGCCCTTTCCGAGGATGAAAAGACCGAAGCGAGAGTCGTCGGGATCCTGGATATGGCTCGTGTCATGACGGATATGGATATGTCCGAGGAACTTCAGGAGTATCTGGAGAACGCCTCGAAGACCGTGGAGGACGTGAGGATAGAAGAAATGCTGGGCGCCGCCGCTTTGAAGAACGGCGACTACACCACCGCGCTTCCCCTCATGGAAAAGGAATACGAGAACAATAAGGACGATCTGGAGCTGACCATGGAGCTCGCGATACTCTACGTGAGGACCGACAAGATCACAAAGTCCCTGGAAAAAGCGGTGAGCTTCACCGAGGGGATGCTGGCTCCCGGCGTCCTGGAGGAGAATCCTCAGCTGGGCACCGACTTCACCGCGCTTATCGCCACCTATGTGACTGGAGACAAATCGCTCTCAAAGCACATGGGCAAGGAATGCCTGTATGATGGCTTTACGGACGAACAGAAAGAGATCGTGAAAAGATCGAAGCTGCTCAATGATATGCTGGACAGCGAATACCGCTACCAGTTCAAGCTGCTCGGCTATCTCATGGAAGCGGGCGGCGAAGAGAACTACCGCAAGCTGGAGGAGGACGCCCTGAAGCTCACGGAGGACTATCCGCTTCTCTCTACCGGCTACTATCTCGCGGGCAGGATCATTGGTCATTACGCCCGTGAATTCCGTGACGACGAGGCGGGCAGAAAAGCCCAGAAGGAGCTGATCGATCTCGACCGCGCCATAGAGCTGTACGTAAAGTGCCTCGGATTTGAGGACGATCAGCCCGCCGTGGCGTATTCGCTCGCCCTGACCCTCGATCACGTGGGAAGGTACGAGGAAGCCCTCGAGGTATGCAGCGCACTGATGGACCATATGTACCGGGATGCCTGGTACACGGATTGGGGACAGGATTATCACGGCTGGGGCGTATTCGGCCACACCCGTAATCTCATGGAAAGTCTGAAAGGCAAACTGGCGCAAGCCGGGTAAAGAACGGGAGGCGGTATAATGATTTTGATTTCGGTCTTGATGTTTATTACGGCGCTTTTGGGAATGCTCCTGTTTGATATGAACTTCATATTCGGAGCGTTGATGGTCCTGTGCGCCGCGGGTGTGCTCGTGAACGGGCTCGTGCTGAAACGCATCATAAAAAAGAGATTCGTCACTGTCATCATATTCTGCGTGTTTACGGCGGCGTTTTTAGTCTGCGCCCTGCTCCCCGCGTCCCGGGTCGCGGGCAATACGGACGCTCCCGGCGCCGCCGGCGGCTCCTCTGAAACCGCGGAGGGATCCCGGATCGGCGCCCCGCTCTCCGGGGAAGATCTTTCCCGTCTGAAAGCCGCGGCGGAGCGTATTTCGGAGGTGGAACGCGGCGACATTCGGCTCATAGAAGCCGAGCAGGAGCTCTCCCAGGTCTCGGAAAAGGCAAAGCGCACGGAGGACTATTACATCCTCATTTCCGATATCTATATGGCGAGGTTCGGATTCGAGAACTCCGTCAATCAGGATTTTCTCAATTCCCTTATCCTGGCGGTGAGAGACTGCCCGCAGAGCCTCATACTCAATTACCGCGCCGGAGTGATCGCTTACGCGCTGAATCAGTACATCACTGCGGAAAGCTATCTGGCAAGAGCCTTCGAGCTGGCTCCCGAGGACGATCCCTACACCCCCTACGCCCTCGCCGCGGTCTATAAGCAGATGGGCGAGGACGAATACGCCTACGCGCTTATGACCGTCGCCGAAAAGAACGGGATGCTGGAGGACGACGTCGTAAAGACCGAGGGGCTCGCGGAATGGTACGGAGTTTTCAAGAAGGATAACGGCAATAAGGAGGCGGCAAAATGAAGAGTTCGAAAGCGTTTGGCAATACCGCGAGAGCGAGCGCTCTCGTCTGCGCTCTGACTCTGGCGCTGTCCGGCTCTTCGGCGCTGGCGGACAGCGTTATGGACGCCGGAAGAGCCTACGGCGTTTACAATACCCGGGGACAGACTCAGACCACGAGTTCCTCTGACAGCAACAGCGGCTGGTCTCCGAAGTTCGGCGACTTTTACGACGCTTACAAGGAGATCAAAAATCTCGTCACCGGCGGCAAGCAGGATTCGTCAAGTTCTGCCCCCGCCGGAGTCGGTCCCACCGCCAGCTACGGAGCTGAAAAGATCACCGGAAGGGTCGGAAGCGGCGTCAACCGGTTGACCGGCGCGGTGAGCAATTTCGACAGGATCACCGAGGGCAATTCGCGTTTCGAGTCGGAAACGGCGGATCTGGTGATAGACAGGGTCCCCGCGGCGGTGAATTTCTCGTCCAGCGTTACCGGTGAAAGCACCACCGGCGTGGTCGGCGGCTACGTTCAGGATCTCACCGACAGAGTCGATCCCAACGCCGTCAACAATTACACGCGCAACGCGGGCTGGACCAAGACCACGGACAGCTGGCTGAGAAGCGCGGGCTCCTTCGGTATAACCGACGAGACCAAGGAATACTCCGACGGTGTGAAGATATACAACAAGTACGGCAGAGACGCGTATCAGAAGTACATCAACGACAGGATCAAAAACGATCCGGCGTATCTGGACGCCAAAAAGAAGGGCGACGCCGCGAGAGGAAAGACCTCGAAGGATACCCGCAATTCCTACTACCGCCGCACCTACAATAACAACACCAAGGGCCTGGAGGGCGGTCCGAACGAAAAGCCGAACATCTACCTCTATCCCGAAACACGCACGGACGTGAGAGTCGCGCTTCGTCATCCGGATCAGATCATGGTCTCGATTCCCGAATACCCTGCAGACGGCTGGAAGGTGACGGCATATCCGAACGGAAATCTGACGAATGCCGACGGAAAAGAATACGGATATCTTTTCTACGAGTCCGAAATACCGGATTTCTCATTCCAATATGAAAACGCTTTTTATCTTCCTGCAGAAGATCGAGCGGACACCTTCGAGAGAATACTTACTCTCTATGGCTTGAACGAGACCGAAAAAGCTGATTTCAAGGAATACTGGTACGGCAGGCTTCCCGCCGGCAAGGACTATTATATGTACCCCCAGATCAATGAAGCCTGCGATCTTGTCTCACCTTTGGAGATCGCTCCCGCCCCGGATTCCGTTTTCAGGCTATGGTTCGTTTATAAGGAAGCGGACGGCGAGAACCCGACCATAAAAGAGCCCATACCCGAGCGCTTTGTCCGTGACGGATTTGCGGTAGTGGAATGGGGTGGTATGGTGTGGTAACGCTGCCCGGCTTGATTGAGGCTTGATTGAATAATACAACAGTGTGAGTTTTTCCCAAAACAATAAAACAAATCAAAAAAATGCAATCCATTCGACCGAATAGCCGGTGATGATTGCTGAATGTTTTAATCATGAAAAAGGCGGCGGGATCGTATGGTCCCGCCGCTGTGCAGTGTGTAATTCTATTCTACGGTGTAGCCTCCGCCTCTATCATCAATTTGACGCCGAGCCGGAAGCCGTAGGAGAACGCTTCCACTTCGGCTGCGGCGTGCATTTCCTTTACCGCTGAGTCAGGAAATTCTCCGTTTGTTCGTTGACGTCGGCAAGATAGTCCGGCTGCTTGCCTTCAATTACCAATGCCATGTATGTAGTCTTTTTGTACTGCCTGAGGTAGCGAAGATGACGCTGGTCTTGCCTGCCGGCTCGGTCGGTGCTTCCGCCTTCGGCAGAGGTGTCCACCGGACACCCGCACCCCCATATTCCGATGGGACGGTGTTCCTCCGGCTCGTCATCCCCGGCGAGGAAATAGTAGTCGCCGACCAATTCATACCTCAGCCCGGTTCTTTCGTCTGTAATGAACTTTTTAAGTTCTTTCATGATCTGAAACCTCCAAATACAAATAATCTATGATTTGTTTGTTGTTTCAGATAAGTCAAACGGTTGTTACGTTCGGGCATCGGAGCGTGTATCGCGTCGGATATCATCAAAAAATTCACTTGCGTTATGAACACTCGATTTTCTTTTGTTTTCACGCTTATTTCTATGTATCGAGCAGGTTCGGGTGAGCCTGCTCTTTTTTGCGGTCAAGCCGTAGCTTGAGCCGCGATCTGCGGGACGTATTCGACGGATAGGCAACATTTCTTGTGCACTGGTTTCACAACGATAAATACAGTCCGGTTTGAGTGTTCTTAACCAACTTGAGAGAGGAAATTGAAAGGTACGATTTGATTTGTCAATAAAAAGGTGCGCACCGGGCTGACGTCCCGGTGCGCGCCTTTCTCACATTATTCTGTTTTCGGGCTGTCTGTATCCTCTTCGTTTTCACGCGCGTCGGATAAGTTGTCGGAACCGGCAGGTCCGCCGGGAGCAGGCGTAGCGGGGGGAGGAGCGTCATTTTTCTTTTTTCTGACAAGAAGTATGATCGTGAGTATCACGACGCAGATCATCGCCGCGGCAATGATAAGCATCCACCACGGGAAGCGAGCGTCTTTGATTTGCGGTGCTGCGGCGGTCTCTTCTCCCTCACTTTCACTTTCAGGAGCGATTTTCACAAAGCCGCAGACTGTACACACGTCTTTGCCGTCGAAGATATGCTCGCCGTGATACAGCTCGGCGCCGCAGGCGCATACGATCCAGTGTTCCGAAGAAGAATGAGCGTAGTCGCCGCCGACGTGACGGACGGTGGAGACCGGAAGGATCAGATCGTTTGCCGTGACTTCCTTGATCCCGGCGCTGCTTAAATACATTTTGCCGTCCTTATCGGTGTACTACGCTTTCGTGCCGGTCGTGACGCAGTTCGGGAGCACCATATCGTGCTTTGTGAGCCCGTCCACGGAGGTCTTGACGGTCGAACTCTTTTTATAGCCGCAGACCGTACAGCGCCCGTCTTCTCCGAACGTATGCGCCGCGTTTTCGATATGCGCGCCGCATTCGCAGACCGTGTAATGCTCGGTCTCGTTATAGCCGAGCTTATCGCCGCCGACGTGATTCTGGGGATCGATCGGGGTCTGCAGTTTCTTGTAACCGGCCTTCTCCTTGCCCTCGGCGTCAAGCGCCATCTCGTGACAGCCCTTGCACGCAAAGTGCTCTTTCATGCCGTAGCTTATGCAGGTGCCGGCGACCTCGTCCACGTGTTCCAGCTTGTGCTCGAGCTTCGGGAGGACTTCGTCGAGCTCATACCCGCAGGCGCAGGAAATGTGGGTGAGGCCGTCCTGCGAGCAGGTCTGTTCCTTGACGATATCCACCTTGAACTGGTGGATCTCCTTGAGGGATTGCGTGCCGCAGACGGTGCATACGCGGTAATGCTCCATGTCGGTGAAGCTGTATTTGTCGGACCACTTGTGCGCCGTCTCGCGCTGGAAGCCGCAGACGTCGCAGATCGAGTCGCAGTCGTTCTCAAAGGTGTGAACGCCGGTCTTCGGGATGGTAAGATCCGTGACCTTCTCGCCGCTGATGAATGTATCGCCGCAGGCAAGGCAGACGTTGTGGGTCTTCAGCCCTTCATAGGCGCAGGTCGCCGCGTAGCCCGTCACCGTCTTGTATTTGGTGCTGATCACGAGATCTTCCAGATAGGCGGTCAGTTCTTTTTCCCACCACTCCCAGCCGTCGGTGTTCATGAACTGGATCTCCGCACGGAAGACGCGGCCCTCGTCTTTGGGCCCGAGTTCGTACGTTTTGCCCAGACCGACGGTTTGGTCGGTATTTTCATCGATCCAGGTCACGCCGTACTGACCCGCGTCGAAGCGCTGCTTCTGCTTGTCCTGGAGGTCGTCGCTGCGTTCAATATGAAGGACTCCGTGCTGGCACAGACTTCCGGTGATGATCATCTGATGGCTGTTGATCCCGCATACCGTGCAGTGGCCGTCGTAAAACTTGTGGTTCTCTTTCCACATATAGCCGCAGACCTTGCAGACCTTCCAGTGCTGCGTCGCGTTTCCATACATGCCGTTGTAGGGGCCGTCGCTCGCGTACTGGTGCGCGTTTTTAAAGTCCTTTTCCATGTGCGCGTAGTTGCAGAGTTTGCAGACGGTAACGGTGACCGTGCCGGTGCAGTTCGAGGTCTTCTTCACGTCGAGCGAGTGAGCGTCATTCGCTGTGTATCCGCAGATCTTGCAGGTCTTGCTGTGGACGAGAGGGCCTTGCGACTTATAATCGACCCACACGTGGAGCGAATAGTCGCCGCCCTCCGTTTTTCTTTGGAACTGGTGACCGCAGTCCCGGCAGACGTACTGGGTGACGGTATAGGAGCAGGTCTTGACCTCGGAGATCTTTTTGTAGTCGTGCTGGTACGCCACCGGATAATCCTGACCGCAGATCGTGCACCGCAGCCAATGGAAGGTGCCGTCCTGAAAAGAGTAGTTGTGGATCGTGACGGGCTCCGCCAGGGTAAAGCCCTTCGGAAGGGGTCCGCTGACCCATTCGTCCACGTGGACGGTGTGCTTGGAGTCCCAGTCGATGGTGAAGGGATCGGACCAGACAAGCTTCCCGCCGTTGCCGCGCCGGTCGTAGATCGCGAGGCGCCAGGTGAGTTTTTTGCCCGCGGCTTCAAAATCTTCGTATTTACCGCCGTAATAGAGGTGGGCGTACGAAGTGTAATAGATCCGTGCGGTGCAAACGCCCTTTTGTTCGTCTATCGTCTTTTCGCCGCCTTCAATGATATTGACGTGGTAAACGTTTTTCCTCAGTTCCGGCCAGTTGTCGGGAAGCGCTTCTCCTTCGTTCCAGGGAATGGCGGCGACGGCGGCGTAATGCAGGGTCTCGCCTTCCTCGAGAACGTCGAGCTGAAGCTTGAAGGAGACGACCGACTTTTCTTTGACCACTTCCATGTCGTGCGGGCCGACGACGAAGGAATAGGTCGGGAATTTGATCTCGAGCTTCGGGATCACTTCCTCTTCCTTGTCGCTGCAGAGGTGGCAGAAGCCCTCGCGAAGGCCCTCCGAGGTCTCGGTGGCGGCTTTTTTCACCTTCCAGATGAATTCGTGAGGCTCGGTGACGTAGTATTCACAGCCCGGGAAGATGCAGTACGCGTCGTGTTCTTCGGCGGAACTGGACTGGTATTTCAGGATATGATGGTTCTCGTCGTGCTTGGAGGCGTCGAGGTCCTCGGGCTTGGTCTCTTTATCAAGGATACAGGTCGCCGTGCCGTAGTACTTGCGGTTCTCTTCGCAGCATTCCGTGCAGAGATGGCAGTATTCGCATTTTTCGAGATCAAGCGCCTCGGTGCAGCGGCCGCACCCGTCGCAGATCCATCCTTCGCGGACGCAGCATTCCGCGCAGTGGTCGCCGTGCTCCTCGCACTCGCCGTTTTCCTCAAAGCATTCCCCGCAAATCTCGCAGTGCGCCCAGCACTCTTCGCACTTTTGGCAGCTCTCGCAGTAGTCGAGATCCGCGCCGATCGTGCAGCGCCCGCAATCCTCGCAGACGTTTTCACAGCAGTTGACGCAGTGCTCGCCTTCCTCGGGGCACTGACCGGCTTCCGCGTAGCAGGCGCCGCAATCCGGGCAGTGGTAGCCCTCGCTTTTGGCGCATTCCTCGCAGATCCCGCAGATCTCGCAGAGCTCCACGCCCTTGCAGAGCGTGCAGTCGCTGCATTCCGGGCAGAGGACCTCCTCGTAGCAGGTCTCGCAGTGCTCGCCGCAGTCGCCGGGATGGAGAGCTTCCATGATCGTTTCCAGATCGCTCTCGTCCACAAGATCCTCAAGCTCGGTCCCGATCGCGTTGAGACCGCAGTGCGGACACATGATATAGCTGTCGCCGCGTTCTTCGATACATGCATGACACATCAAGCCTTCCGATGTCTCGAAAAGCTCCGCGCATTCCTCGCATTTCCGGCAGGCGACGCAGTGCGGAACGTTGCCGTATTCTTCCGAGATACAGGAGTCGCCGCATTCCGGGCAGTGCAGTTCTTCGTCATAAACCGCGCAGGCGTGGCAGTAGCCGCAGTCGGGGCAGATCTCCTCGCATTCCTCGCAGAACCAGCATCCCGCGCAGAAATCTTTGTCCCCGAGCCAGCTGTCGCAGTTGGGACAGCGGAAATCGTCGCCGTCCGCGTGGACGTGAAACGGGATCACCGACGACGCAAACGGAAGCAGCATCAGAACGGCAAGCAGGAGAGACACGATCCTTTTTTTCATGGTATGTTCCTTTCCCTGTTTGATTTTATCATTCGGATAAAAACGCAATGATCACTTTTATAATAATTATTATAACTCCGATCCTCCTGCCGCACATCAGCCAAACGGATGATATTTTAAAAGGCCGAAGCGCAAAACGCTTCAGCCTTTTTGAGCTTTCGGAGGATCCTTCCCGATCTCCCGCTTTTGTCCCGCGCCGCAAAACGCGCTTTTTTATTGCGCTTTCAGGGGAGAGCCGCAGTATTCGCAGAACTTCCCGTC
>JAFTEP010000249.1 GCA_017453605.1 Clostridia bacterium | reverse complement strand
CTGACCTTGACCATGTAGACCTTGCAGTCGAGTCCGAGGTAAGCGCACGCCATCGACAGCGCCGTACCCCACTGACCGGCTCCGGTCTCGGTGGTAACGCCCTTGAGTCCCTGCTTCTTCGCATAGTACGCCTGTGCGATCGCGGAATTCAGCTTGTGTGAGCCGCTGGTGTTGTTGCCCTCGAACTTGTAGTAGATCTTGGCGGGAGTGTTGAGCTTCTTTTCAAGACAGTACGCCCTGACCAGCGGTGAGGGACGGTACATCTTGTAGAAATCTCTGATCTCCTGGGGGATCGGGATATACTGGGTGTCGTTGTCGAGCTCCTGGGATACGAGCTCCTTGCAGAACACGCCCTCGAGCTCGGCAGCGGTCATCGGCTGATGCGTGCCGGGATTGAGGAGCGGCGCCGGTTTGGTCTTCATATCGGCGCGCAGGTTATACCATGAAGTCGGCATCTCGGATTCAGTCAGGTAGATTTTGTAGGTGATATTTTCTGCGGACATTTTTTTGTCCTCCTTTCGTATCTGGGACAGAAAAAAAGCCTGTCCCTGCTTTTTCTGCCGGGACAGGACTCAGATCCTGCGGTGCCACCCTGCTTGACGCCCGAAGCGTCCACTCATCAGCGTACAGTCATACGCAGGCTTTTTTAACGGTAAGCCGCTCCGTCTTACATACTCGATAACTCTTTCTGAAAAGCCCTCGGAAGTCCATTCGACTCTGCCCTGCTGCCGCGATCCCACCGTCCGCGGCTCTCTGTGAAGCGATGCACAGCGTCTACTCACTCTTCTTCAACGGTTTAAGAAAGTTTATCACACTAAAGCGGTTTTGTCAAGAGTTTTTTTGCAAAAATTTTTCGGCGCCGGGGAGCCGGATTTTTTTCTTGACACGGGCGGAGGGTATATAATATAATAATTATGTACGAAAAACAGCGCACGGGCCGGAAAGATAAAAAAATCCTTTAAAAAGAAAGGGATCAGAAAATGTCAGACAAAAAATATCCGTGGATCAAAAGCATTTTCAAAAAGAAAAGACCCGCCGAGGGAGTTTACGCCGGGCCGGAAATGATGAAAAACGCCGCCCCCGGAGAGGACGAAAAATGCGAGACGGAGCCCGTCGACGTCGTTTACGGCGGGCCGGATATGATAAAAAAGCCGGAAGATCCGCAGATCGTGATGCCCGAGCCCGACAAGCCGGTCTACGCCGGGCCCGAATTCTTCGCCCCTGAAGCCCCGGTCAGGGAGGTCTACGCCGGACCGAGAGATCTTGACAGAGACGCCCCGCTGGAAGACGTCTACGCAGGGCCGGAGCCCCTCGAAGAGCCCGAGGATCCGGAGGAGGACGCCGGAGAGCCCGAAGCAAAAGCAGACGACGCCGACGCCGTGAATAAGGATAAAGACGAAGCCCGCCGGGATCGGGTCCGCGCGGCCGATCCGCGGATGTTCATGACGGTATACGCCGGACCGGACTATTTCGCGGGTAAGAAGCCCAACGTCGGAGCTTTCGCTTTCCCGGCGGCTCAGAACGGTGACAAAAAGAAAATATTCTGTCCGTACTGCGGGACGCCGAACGCCGAAGAAAACAAGTTCTGCACCGAATGCGGGAGCGTCTTGAAAAAATGAGTTCTATCCCCGACGGCTTCCCTTTCCGTCTGCGCTCCTGCGTGTGGGAGATCACTCTCGAGTGCTGTTTTCGCTGTAAATACTGCGGCTCCTGCGGCGGGAAGGCAAGAGAAAACGAACTGACGCTTCCCGAGTGCGAGGACGTCGCCGGGCAGCTGGCCGAAATAGGCTGCCGCCGCGTTTCTCTCATAGGCGGCGAGGTCTTCATGAGAAAGGACTGGGAAGAAATAGTCTTCGCCCTCACCTCGCGCGGGATAAAGGTCTGCGTGATCACAAACGGCTTCAGGATGACCCAGGCCATTCTCTCGGCGCTCAGAAGACTCAATATCGAATCGGTCGCGGTCTCGGTCGACGGGCCGGAAGAAGTCCACGACGCCTTCAGACAGCCCGGCAGCTACAGGCGCGCTTTCGAGGCGATAGACGCGCTCGCCGAAGCGGGGATCCCCGTTTCCGTCATAAGCGCGCTGAGAGCGGATAACGCGCCGCGCCTGCCGGAGTTCTTCGAGACCTTGAAAAAGCACGATATATTCGCCTGGCAGCTCCAGGCCTGCTCGCCGATGGGAAACGCAAACAAGAACGCCGTCGACGTCGCCTTCGACGCGGCGGAGGTGATGAGATTCATAGCCAAAGTCAACGGGACGGCGAAGTTTTACGTCGGAGCCGCGGACAACATCGGCTACTACACTCCCGAGGAGTACGCTTCGCGCGGGATCGCGGGGCTCTGCTACGAGGGCTGCGGAGCGGGGCTCGTCTCGGTGGGGATCGACAGCGTCGGGAACGTCAGAGGCTGCGAGTCGATGTACGACGAAAGGTTCAACGAGGGCAATCTCAGGGAGAGGACGCTGGCGGAGATCTGGACGGACCCCGAGTCATTCAGCTACAACCGCCGCTTTTCCCCTTCCCTGCTGACCGGAGGCTGCGCGGGCTGCGAGCACGGGGATATTTGCGCGGGCGGCTGCAGATCGTACAACTATTTCACGACCGGGAAGCTCTATGAAAATATACTTTGTCCGACGGGAAAAAGGCGGCAATAAAAACAAAAAAGGACGGAAAAAAAGATGAAATATTCCGGCAAGCTCAACGGCTTCTGGGAAGAGGGCTATCACTACTATATCGAGATACGGGACGATAAAATGACCGTGCGCGACTACAGGCGCGCGGTGGAGCTCGAAACGAAGATTTCCTACGCCGCAAAGGCGATAGAGCGCGGCGAGCGCGCCGTGATCTCTATGAAGGACAACGTGCTCTCGCGCACGGCCGCGGGGGAGCCGTTCACGATGATAAGAGAGCTGGCGTGGGAAAGCGGCGAGCTGAAGCTTCTGTATTATTACACGATAATGGGCGAAACGCTCTACACTCTGAAAAAAGTCGACCGCGGACCGTTCGACCACATAAAGATCCGCGACGGGGAGTTTCTTAAAAGTCTTCAGGGCGAATGGATCCGCTGGCGCGCGGACGGCAAAAAGGACGACGTCTTAAAAATCAAAAACAACAAATTATTGTGGCTCGGGATCGACTGGGAGCGCTTCCACGTCGTGAGCTACGACTATTCGCCGGACAGGGTGTGGATAGTGCCGGAGGATCTCACTCAGAAGGATTTCGTCTGCTGCACGGAGTTCGAGGTGCTGCCCGGAATGCTGACCGCAAGGGAGATCATAATGGACGTGAACACGCCGCTGTCGGTCTTTATCAGGGAAAAGGATCTCGACAAAGTCGAGATCCCCGCGGCGGCGAAGGAACCCGCGGTGAACACGATGCTCTGCTCCGAACGCGCGCTCTTTGTCGACGAGCCGGCGGTGGACGTGCCGGTCAGTAAGCCCCTCCCCGACGACGCAGAAAAATAAACAAGAAAAAAACAACAAACGATCCCGGGGTCGGGAGAATCCGAAAGGACTCTCCCCGCCCCGGGAAAACTATGTGAGGGAGGATGGAATCAAGAAACGTTGCCGTATTCGTCGCAGGTAATACTGAGATTTACGTTTACGGTTTTTGTTATAATAGACAGAAAATAGAAATCATATTGTCCCGTTCCGTAAGCCGTGGGACCGGATTTTGTTGCGCTTCCGTTCGAGAAGGTCCGGTTTTCGTTGTAAATATT
>JAFTEP010000248.1 GCA_017453605.1 Clostridia bacterium | reverse complement strand
CGAGCTTCTTCTGGAAGAAGGTCGAGAGCTGAACGCTCGCTTCACTGGCTAAGAAGCCGCTCTTCTGAACGATGATATCTCTGCCGGGAGCGATCTGGAACGCGCGGATCGAGCCGGGGAAGCTCGAAGCGAACGCGATCTGACCGGGGCCGCCCTGCGCGGTGTACTTGTTCTGGAAGAAGCTCTCTCCCGAAAGCAGTCTTCCGAAAGCCTTGCCGATGCCGCCGTTGGAGCTTGTTTCCATCTTCATGTTGGGGCTCATCCAGCTCATGCTGCCCTTTTCGGTGATGAGCGTTTCGCCGTCCGCGACGTCGCAGATGACGACGGGAAGGGGTTCGCCGATGATTTTGTACTGCATAATATACCTCCTCGGTTTTCTTTCTTTTATTATAATATTTCCGCCGCCCGTTTGTCAAGCGATTTCGGTTGCATATTAAGTTTTTTTGTGGTAGAATATAAAAAAAGTCACGGAGGCGCATCTTGAAGAAGCTCGCTGAAAAATTTGACGTCTGCGCGTCGTTCGCGCGCCTGAAAACAAAGCGCGAAAGGGCGGATTTTGCCGTATCAGAGCTCGAAAAGCTCTATCCCGACGCCGACTGCGCGCTCGAATACGCCGCCGATCCGTTCAGACTGCTCGTTATGGCGCGTCTTTCCGCGCAGTGCACCGACAAGCGCGTCAACGAGGTCTCGAAGGAGCTTTTCGAGCGCTTCCCGGACGCCGCCGCGTTCGCCGAAGCGCCGATAGAAGAGATCGAAGAACTCGTCCGGCCCTGCGGAGTGTTCAGGGTCAAGGCTAGAAACATAAAAGATATGAGCGCGATCCTGGTCGAAAAGACCGGCGGGAAAGTGCCGCCCGACAGAGACTTTTTGCTGACTCTCCCGGGCGTCGGGCGCAAGATCGCGAATCTTGTGATGGGCGACGTCTTCGGGGAGCCGGGGATAGTCGCGGACACCCACTGCATCAGGCTTTCAAACCGCATGGGGCTCTGCCGCACCGACTCGCCGCTCAAGGTCGAGCTCGGGCTCGACAAGCTGATAGATAAGAAAAAACAGAGCGCGTTCTGCCACAGACTCGTGGATTTCGGAAGGGACTGCTGCCGCGCGCTGAAGCCCGACTGCGAAAACTGCCCGCTCAAAAAAGCGCTCGAAAGTGAAGTAAAGGACGAAAAGTGATGGAAAAACTTCTGATCATCGACGGCAACAGTATCATGAACCGCGCCTATTACGGCGTGAGGCCGCTCACGAACACCGCCGGTCTGCACACCAACGCGGTCTACGGATATATCAATATCCTAAAAAAGCACCTCGATTCGATCTCACCGGATCTTGCCGCCGTCGCCTTCGACGTCCACGAGCCTACCTTCCGCCACAGGATGTTCGACGGATATAAGGCGAACCGCCATCCGATGCCGGACGAACTCAGGGAGCAGGTGCCGTACGTCAGAGAGGTCACTTCTCTGCTCGGATTCTCCGTCATTGAGAAGGAGGGCTACGAGGCTGACGACGTGCTCGGAACGCTCTCGCGCGAAGGCGAGGAGAACGGGATGGAGGTCTATATCGTCACGGGCGACCGCGACTCTCTGCAGCTTGTCAGCGAGCGCGTGACGGTCGTTCTCGCCTCGACCGGAGCCGACGTCGAATACACGCCGGAGGTCTTCAGGGAAAAATACGGCGTCGAGCCCGAAAAGCTCGTCGACGTCAAGGCGATCATGGGCGACGCGTCCGACAACATCCCGGGCGTGAAGGGAGTCGGGGAAAAGGGCGCGCTGTCGCTGATCGCGCACTTCGGCTCGCTGAGAGAAGTATATCAGAACCTCTCGTCCGACTTCATCAAGCCCGCGATGAGACAGAAGCTCACCGACTCCAAAGAAGACGCGAATCTGAGCTTGATTTTGGCGCAGATCGACCGCAAAGTGCCGGGGCTCCCCGCGCTTACGGAGCTCGCGCGCCGTCCCTACGACGTGCCGGGTTTGAGAAAGCTCTTTTCCGAGCTCGAATTCACGCGTATGCTCTCGCAGTTTTCTTCGTCCGCCCCCGCCGTCGCAGATGTCCCTCAGCAGCTCTCGCTCGACGATCTGCCGCAGGACAAGACTGAACCCGCCAGAGAGATTGAAACACTCCCGAACGAAGAGCTGAAAAAACTGCT
>JAFTEP010000023.1 GCA_017453605.1 Clostridia bacterium | reverse complement strand
GTGAATAGTGAAAAGTGAAGAGTACCAAAAAGAAAAAGCCGCTGACGCGACTTTTTCTTTTTGGCTGAGAAGAAGGGGATCGAACCCTTGCGCCGGAAACCCGACCTAACAGTTTAGCAAACTGCCCCCTTAACCCCTTGGGTACTTCTCCTTATATGATTGGCGGAGAGAGTGGGATTCGAACCCACGGCTCAAATGAATGAGTCACTGGTTTTCAAGACCAGCTCCTTAAACCGCTCGGACATCTCTCCATCTGGCGGATTGAGTGATCCGACATGTATATTCTACTATAAACGCTCCGTTTTGTCAAGTGGGTTTTTTGGCTTTTTTCAAGTCTTCGGATTATTTTTTTGTTAAAAGGAACTGCCGCACCAAAAGATGCGGCAGCTCGCTCGTGGATATTACCTTTTTGCACTCAGCTTTCGTAGAAAATCATCATCCGGGGTACCCAAATAATCGATGAACTTTGGGGTGGTTCTTCCGGGGTCCCCACGGAAGCGACAGCTTTCGTGGGGTAAAATCTCCGGGGCCCCCACGGAAACTTTAGTTTTCGTGGGGTGAAATCTCCGGGGCCCCCAAAGCGAGATACGGAGCTTTGGGGTGGATTAAAACTCCCACTGAGTAGCGCTGATCTCGTTGTCGAGGCCGGCGTCAGTGACTTCGGGTGCGTTCGTGACTTCCGGAACTGTTGTCACGGGAACGGTCTCGGTCGGAGCAGCTGCGGAGGTCTCGGCCTCGTTGCTGGCGGTGAGAACGTCGGTCAGGTCGAGACGGGTGATCTCGATTTCGGGGGATAAGAACTTTTTCATTTCAATTTCCTCCATTATGCGTGATGGCTCGTGAGGAGCGGGAGCTTGACGACGCCGCCGTCGGTGCCTTCCTTGCCCACGGTGTAGGGCAGATAGAAGATCACGGAGCCGTCGCCGGCGATGAAGTATTCTTCAGACGCCGCGATGACGTACTGGTTGACAGCGGAGTTCTGAACTCCGAGCTGGCTGACCGCGGTCCCGTTCGAAGAGGGGAAGAGAAGGGTGTGGAACGTGCCGACGTAGTCGGTGTACTCGTTCCAGGTGTTGTAGCCGTGGTGCAGGATGCTGAAGAAGTCGCACTCAAGATCTTCCGGATCGTAAGCGAGCATCAGGAATTTCATGTCAGCCTGATGTCCGTCGCCGCCCTCGATGAAGGTCTGGCCGTCCATAGTGAATCTGTACCAGTTGGAAGAATCGTTGAATCCGCCCTTGTAGTCCGCGAGCGGGATCATTTCCTGACTGAGCAGGATGTCCATGGTGATGTCGCAGAAGTAGTATCTCTGACCGATCATCGTGCGGTAGATCTCGGGAGTGGTTCCTGCGGTAGTCTTCAGCTTCGAGATTGCCTCGCGCTCGCGTGCGATCTCGGGATAAACGCCCTTGTCAAGATCCTTGACTCCGTCGGAGGGCTCGTTGAAGTAGAAGCCTTCAACGTAGACTCTGTCGATCCAGGAGGGAGTCTTGTTGAACTGGTCGAGGATATGGAAGTGGTCGTAGTGCATATGGGTGTTGCACCATGCCTCGATGACCGGCTTCTCTCCTGCGGGAGCAAGCTCCTCGAGGTAGTCGAGAACGTATTCGAGCTCGAACTCGGTCGCGCCGTCGATGATGATGAAGTGACCGTTCTTGAGCTGGATGATGTAGATATCGCCCCAGTAGTAGGGTTCTCTCTGAGTCAGGGTGTTGACTCTGCCCGCGATCGCGGTGTCCTTGTAGTTGTCTTCAAGGTGCGGGCTGAGAGGCTGATCGTAGATCGCGGAAATGAAGGTCTTGTTCTGATATCCGATGTCGTTGACGGTGACCAGAAGATCTCCCTTGACGAGCTGGATGATATCGACGCCCTCGGAGAGAACGTTGGAATACTTCTTTTCAAAACCGCACTTTTCGAGCAGTTCGACGTATTCGGCAGCCTGTCCTTCGGTGCCGTCAACGATGATGGTGTACTCGCCGAGACCCTTGTCCTCAGCGGGAAGGATCGTAGTGCCCGCGGCAATCAGCGCGGGGACCTGCTCGAACACGTCCTGAGTGCCCCAGTCGCGGCTGACGACGTAGCCTTCTCCGATCGCTGCGTCGACTTCGGCGAGAGCCTGGTCGAGTTCAGCTTTCAGAAGTTCGTCTTCGGTGAGTTTTGCTTCGGTGTAGAAGGTGCCGGAAACGATCGCGCCGTTCAGGGTGATCTCTCCGCCATCTACGATGTAGGTCGCGTAGGGACGGACGGTGTAATTGTATCTGATGGTGTCTTCGTTAAAATCGGTGATGACGAACGTCGCGACGAGTTTTCCGTCATCGCTGTCGCGCAGGATCTCGGCCTTGGCATTTGCGATGGGATAAACGTTGCCCCTGTATTCAAACCCGGTGTCCATTGCGGTGATCAGAGTACCGGCGGGGATCGCTTTGGTGGGTACGGCTAAAAGACCGAGGGAAACGCTGTCTTTCGTGTAGCCTTCGGGCAGATCGACAGAGACTTCCCAGCGGGCGCCCCAGTGACCGTCAGCCTTGAGCTGCATATCGCTGATCTCGGGGATCGCAAGATCGTAGAGCTCGGGGATCTCGTCAGCAAAATACTGCAGAACGGGAGTTCCGTCAAGATCGACGGCCCAGTAGTTCTCGAAATCGAGAGTGGTGTTGTAGTACGCGTTGTATCCGGTCAGTTTGGCTTCGGAAAGAGCCGTGCAGTCCTTGGACTGATCGGGAGCGGTAGAGGAGTTGTTCGCATAAACCTTTATGCAGCTTTCCTCGGTCGCCCAGGAATTGAAAACGTTGACGATGGAGATCCAGGTGCCGTCGTTGTTCTTGTCGTTTCTGGCGCAGGATCCGAAGATCGAGCCGATCACGTCGCTCTCGCCGTTGTCCGACAGGATGGAGTGGATGTATCCGGCGTTGAAGCAGTCGACGATGGTCGTCGAGGAGTCGTTTCTTCCGCAGATGCCCGCGATATGAGAGTTGAGGCTGTTGGTGGTGTTGACGGTGTAGACTTCGCCGGTGTTCAGGCAGTGCTCGATCAGCACGGTCTGGAAGTTGCCGTTGCCGACGATGCCGGCAGCGTAACGGACAGTGATGTCGACTTTTCCGTCGAACCAGCATTCTCTGACGGTGATGGCCGCGGTGCCGGTCGAGAAGATGCCGCCCGCGTTGTATCCGGCGCTCTTGACGATGGCGTTGCAGTAGATGTGCTCAAATGTACCGCCGCCGCCAGCGGAGACGCCCGCGGCACCGTTGCCGGTGAGGGTGGCAAAATAAGAATTGACGAGATTGAAGTCCTTGATGACGGCGCTTCCGGCGGTGCTCTTGAACATAGCGGCGTCGTTAGCGGCGGTGAAGTAAAGACCGCTCACGGTGTAGCCCTGTCCGTCGAAGGTGCCCGCGAAGTTCGAGATCGCGTTCCAGACGGTCGCGGGAGCGGTGGTCGCCCAGGATGCGGCGTCGCCTTCGTTGAGGGTGATGTCGGCTCCGAGCTTGATGGTCTTGCCGGAGTAGTCGCCTCCGACAGAAGCGATGCCCATGAGCTGAGCGGCGGTCGTGATGACAAATTCACTCTTCGATGCGTCGTACCAGGACGTGTCAGCCGTTATCGGCGCCGCGCTTGATCCGACGATGAAGAGGGGCACGATCATCACGAGCGACAGAATCGTTGCGAGGATTTTCTTCATTCTGTTTGTTCTCCTTTGTTTTTTTATTCTTGAGCCTGTCCTTTCACCCCGAAATACTGTAGGCAAAGCTATCGGCGGATCAGGGCCAGCTTTCGAAACGATTATACACCGCTAATCGGATCTTGTCAACCGATTTAGTAGATAAATCCGACTGAAACAATAGATTTTTAAAGCCTGATCATTTGCTCTGCGCGGCAAGACAGTCTTCTATCCACTGAAGCGTAGTGTTCTTGTACCAGACTTCGGGATGAGCGCTTATCGCTTCGAGCGCGGCGTCGCAGGAGTAAAGTGCGTCGATCTTATAAAGCGTCGCATTGCCGCACTGCGTGCTCGATACGAGACCGAGTCCGTCAAGATATTCGTGCATCTTCCTGCCGTCGTAGAACGGCCAGACTCCCCGGTCGAGATTCTCGAAATAACGAAGTCTGCCTTTCAGTTCGTCCTTTTTTTCGCCGGGAGCTATCCCGTCGAGGAGCTTCTGGACAAACATTCCCTCGACAAGGTGCTTGAGCGTGTTGTAGACGAGACTGACGCCGATGAACACCACCTTCGCGTTGAGCCTGTACATCTTGTACCAGGGCGAGGAATCCGCGAACGCGTATTCGCCGAACGGGCAGGGACGCGGACCGAAAGCGGTGTGTTCGTGGGTGAGTTCCCAGGCGAGGGCTCCGCGAGCGGCGACGGAATGAGTCGCCTGATCCGAGCGGAAAGTCCCCGGAGTCTTTCTGAAATACTCTGTCAGGTATCCGACGTCCGACGGCTTGTCGAGATTCCAGGTCTTGTAGGAGTTTTCAAAATCCTTCTGAGAAAGCGTCGGCGCGACGAGAGTGCCGGAAACGCCGATCACGTCAAAGAACGCGTCGATGACGCTCTGAGCGCCTCCCTCGACCTCTCCGAGGCTTTTGAAAGAAGAATGGAAAAGGCATATATCGCCGTTTCTCACGCCGACCTTATAAAACGAGTCGGCGATTTCTTTTCTTGTCAGCATCCCAGGATCCTCTGCGCGTTTTCGTACGCGATCTTTCTGAAGGTGGTCTCGCTGATCTTCCCGGTCTCTCTCCAGTGGATCAGAAGTTTGTCGAGTTCGACTTCCATCTTATAGCTCATAAGGTCCGTTCCGAAGCAGAGCCTGTCATCGAATTCGCTCAAAAATCTCGGTCCGTAGTTTTCGTCTCTGGCGATCGCGTTGAACGCCGTGCCGTCGGAAAGGTCTCCCATGAGGTTGGGATATTTTCTGAACAGCTTCGGGACAGTCCCCTCGCGCTCTATCGGACCTTTGGGAAGATTCACGAACTGTCTTCCGTACATGCTCATCATCACGCCTCTTTCGGCGACGGTGTGAAGCTCTCCGATCTCGCTCCAGAAAACGGGTCCGTGTCCGAATATCACAAGCTTCGGGTACTGCAGAAGAGTGTTCTCGAGCATCGGGAGTCCGGGATCGTCATAGAGACCGAAATCAAAGTTGGTCTGCGTCGATCCGTCGTAGACGACGGGAAGCCCGGCTATATCGGCGCATCTGAAAAGATTCTGTACGAGAGGATCGTCCATGCGCATATTGGGCATCACTTCGCCGATGCCCTTGCAGCCGCGCTCCTTGAAATAATTGAATACCTTGTCGAGATTCGCCCAGGGTGAATTTGTCATACACCTCGGATCCACGTTGCAGTAGGGGATGAATCTGTCCGGGTGCTCGTCGCACATTTCGAGAATGTCTTCGACCGCCTGCGGGAAATAGATCTCGGGGTTGACGATCGGCAGGATGACCGCCATGTCGACCTTCATCTCGTCATACTTTTTGATGAGTTCTTCCGGGGTGCTGAAGCTGTAAGCGTAGGTCTTTTTTCTCCTCGCGTGAGTATGGATGTCGATGAACATTTCTTTTCCCTCTTTTTTGATTTATTCAGGCTGACGCCCTTATGAGCGATTATAACATTACATTTTAAAGAAGTCTATGCACTATCGTACGTTTTTGTTGCACAATCGTCAAAATTTTATATACGCCAGGTCAAAGAGTTTCTTATGCCGCGTTCTGAGAAGTTTTGTCTTCGGAATAGGTGTAGAATTTGATGTTTTTACCGTCCGTGACAAGCTTCACCGCTCCGTCGCGGTCCGTCCTGAAAACCTTTTCGCAGGCGACGAAAAGTCTTTCTGTCACGCTCTCGTGCGGATGGCCGTATTCGTTTCTACCGACAGAGATCACGGCGTATCTCGGATTTACGGCATCTAAAAAAGCCTGTGTCGTGGAGGTGACCGATCCGTGATGAGCGACCTTAAGGACGTCCGCTTTCATGTTTTTGTATTCCGAAACAAGGTGATCCTCGACAGGCTTTTCGTTGTCGGCGGTGAAGAGAACGGAGCGCTCTTTATACTGAAGCAGGATCTCGATCGAGCTGTTGGAGTTGTCGGTCACAAAGTCGTTCCCGTCGAAAACGAAGTTCAGCAAGACCGATCCGACGTTCAGCGTGTGCGGAGAGACGGCTCTCTGTATCTCTGTTCCGAAACTCTTTGCGGCGTTCACGGCGTAAGAAAAGCCGCTCACGTCGTCGAGATTTGGGAGGATGAGAGTTTTCACGGAATACCGTTCTATGATATAGCTCGCAAGTCCCGTGTGATCCGTGTGCGCGTGAGTGAGGATCAGATAGTCCAGAGTTTTAACTCCGAATTCTCTCAACTGATCGACGACGTTCTGTTCGTTGTCGCGCGTTCCGGTGTCGATCATGACGGTCTTGTTCTCAGGCGTCACGATCACGGCGCAGTCGCCCTCTCCGACGTCAAGAAAATAAACAGTCAACAGTTCGTCGCCCTCTAAAATTACCTCCGGCGTCGCGTCGGAATATGCCGGACGGATCGACGTAATTATAAGGACGACGATGATCGTCAGCACGGCGACTACAGCGGAGACGACAGTCGGACTGACGCTGATCGGGCGCTTCTTTTTTGAACTCACTTTTCAGCTTCTGAGTCCGCTCGTCAGAGGCTCTGTGTCGGTGTATTTACTCAGATCGTCGACGAAGATGTTCTCACTGTCGCAGAACACGACCTGGGCTCTCGCGGCGGCCTTTGTCGCCGTGTTGTTCGGGCGGACGGTGACGCTGAACGAATAATCACTCAGTGTGAAGCCGATGGAATAGTAGCACTGCGAATATCCCGGCATCACGTCTCTCAGCGCGAAAGCGCTCGATTCGTCAAGTGTGATACCTTTTATTTTTGACTGCCCGTTTTTTCCGAAGGACTTGTAAACGTCGGCTTTTCCCGAGACTCCGGGATAAAACCACAGACAGCACTGATCGCTTTGAGTCTTGAAATTTGCGGCGATCGCGGCGTATTTTTCGGGGAGGACCGATTCAGGCGTATCCGATCCGTCGAGGATCTTTCTTGAGTTTTCAAGATGGCTCATGATCCTGTTTAGCTTTCCCTGAAGCACTCCGTCCGCTCCGGCCCAGCGGTCTATGTCCTTATAGCTCACGCCGTCTATCTCTTCGCTGAAGAGGTATTTCATCAGAAGCTCCGACGGGTTGTAAAATCCGCAGAGCTCTTTTAAGTCAGAGGAAAAATATCTGCACTCGAACGCGGCGACGTTCTTTTTCTTTTCGGCGCCGAGCGCTTCTCTTTTAGCTTTCATTTCTTCCGCGCTCAAAGAGGCGTCGGCGTAGCTCGAAAAATCCACGCCTTCTTTTTCACCGGCGTAAAGCTCGGCGATCTGTTCGTCGCTGAAGCCGACGTAGATCTTTTTCAGTTCGTTCTTTTTTTCTTCTGTCATTTTTACGGTCTTCATGTTTTTCAGCCTTTCGAGGGTGTTTTTTTGTGTTTTCTCACAGAGAAGCCGAAACTTCCCAGTTTTCTTCCGAGCGCCATATAATCTCCGTGCGAGTATGCGACGAGCTTTGCTTTTTCGAGTCTCAGTTTTCCTTTTTCATCGATCAGCTCGTCGTCGACCACGAGCGCTTCTATAGTGGCAAGATACATGTCGTGAGTCCCGAGGGACAGCTTCTGAGTGACCTTGCACTCAAGCCCTATCGGCGCCTGCTCGACGAGTGGCGCGCTGACTTTAGATCCCGCAAGCGGCGTCAGCGAGAATTTTTTGAATTTGTCGACCTTCGCTCCTGTCAGCACGCCGCAGGAATCGAGCGCCCTT
>JAFTEP010000247.1 GCA_017453605.1 Clostridia bacterium | reverse complement strand
TTTTTCAGTTTTTCGGCGGCTTCAGAAAACGTCAGAGGCGGCAGAACTCTCGGGATCGCTCCCCTTCCGCACTGCTTTGAAGCCTCGGCGGCGATCTTCTGCCAGCGCGCGGTCTTTTTCAGCGCGGAATCGGGATCGGGACGGCTGACGGCGTTGCAGCTGTGGACGAACCTCACTTCGCTCACTCCGAGTTCGACGCAGCCTCTTATAAGCTCGTCCGCCTTGTCGCCCTTGAGAAAGCACTGGCAGAGCGTGATCTTCACCGGGGGCTCCGTCCTGCTCTCGCTCACGCTTACGACGTCGAGCGCGACGCTATCCGGCGTGATGGAGTCTATCCGGCAGGAAAACTCCCTCCCGGTCCCGTCGCACACGGTCAGAGGATCGCCGGACTTCATCCTCAGAGAGAGCCCGATATGGCGCGCGTCGTCGCCGGTTATATAAAGTTTCGGCCCGGATGCGGCGCCGTCAATGAAAAATCTCGGCATAGATAAGTACCTCAGAAAAAACCCTTTCAATGCCCGGACGAGGCTGCGACTTCGCGTCGGAGCCTCGTCCGTAGTTAGTCAAGACGCGGGCTTGAAAACGTAGTTTGAATAGAACTGATCGAGAAATTCCGTCGGGATATACTGCCGGATCAGCTGGATGAAATAGTCGTAGGATCCGGCGCCCTTCAGAACGCTGCTCCCGTGAGTGTCGAGCTGGCTCTGGTCGTAGGTGTCGAGAAGCCTGACGGATATCTGCTCGAAATGTCTGTCGTAGTGAGTGAAGACGGGGATGAACCTCACGTCGGAGAGCGTGCATCTTCCTTCCGCGTCTTTGTCGACGTCGAAGGTCACGACTCCTCCGAGAAGGTTCTTGTTGTATTCCATCGCGCTCAGAAGGTTCCCGAGCGAGTAACAGATCAGGGTCCTCCCGCCGTCCGGGCGCGTCTTCCACTTCATTTCCTGGATCACGTTGGGGTGGCTGCCGATGATGACGTCGACCCCGAGGTCCACCAGATGCTGAGCCGTTTCGCTCTGAACGGGTCCGCGGTCGGTCTGATTGACCTCTCCCCAGTGGAGATATGCGACGACAAGATCGGCGTTCTCCTTAGCGGCGATCACGTCGCGGGTCATCTTTTCCTTGTCTATGAGAGGCATCGAAAGAACGCTGTCTTCGGAGAGTTCGCCGTCCACGCCGTAGGTGTAGCTCAAAAAAGCGATGCGGACGCCGTTTTTCTCGACGACGACGATGCTATCCTTATTGTCCGGGAAGATATTGCCGCCGAGCAGGGCGACGCCTTTGCGGTTCCAGTAGCTGACCGAGTCGGAAAGCGCCTGTTCGCCTTCGGAGAGCATCGAATTGTTGGCGATGTTTATCACGTTGAAGCCGAGCCCGACGAGCTGGTCGCCGAGAAGGGACCTCATTCCGCCGGAATCGGTGTCGTCCCAGACGAGGCTGTCCTGGTTGAGAACGGCAAGATCGCTCGCGTTGAGAAGGGTGCGAAGCGATTCGTACATCGGGGAATATGCAAATCCGGTCTTTGCAAACTGACTCGGATCGCCGGTGCCTCCGGCGATGATGTTGGCGTCGCGGCGGATCCTGTCGAGGATGATGTTGTCCCCGGCGGCGAGGATCTTCACGTGACCGGGAGTCGCGTCTTCGCCGGTCCCGGGAAGCGTGGGATCGGGAACGCCTTCGGTCGGCGCGGCTTCTTCGGTGAAAGGCTGAGTAGGCAGAGCCTGCTCCGTCTCCGGAGGCGGGGCGTTGTGGCCGACTCCGACTATAACGGCGCCGAGAGTGGTGCCGAGAAGCGCGATGCCAAGAAGCACCAGCGCTGCGATTCTGATTTTCATTACTGCTCCTTTCCCCGTTTTAAGCGGGGATTATACGATAAAGCGCGCAGAGCGCGAAAAAAGCGATGGCATACGGCGGTCTTTCAGTCCGCATTTATATTCCGCATTTATATATTATATATCCGGATCGCGTTTTAGTCAAGAGCGGACGCGGATTTTGTCAGATCCGGCGTCTTATGGTCTCGAGCGCGCTCTTTTCGAGGCGGCTGACCTGAGCCTGACTTATGCCGATCTCGGAGGCGACCTCCGTCTGAGTCCTTCCGAGATAATACCTGAGTTTCAGGATCTTCTGCTCCCTCTCGCCGAGAGTCGAAGCCGCCTCTCTGAGCGCGCAGGAGATCATCCAGTTCTCGACCTCGTCGTTATCGTCCTTTATCTGGTCCATGAGATAGAGGCTGTCGGAGCCCTCGGAATACACGGGGTCGTAGAGGCTGACCGGATCGACGACGGCGTC